>NZ_JARESU010000062.1:0-51237 GCF_046027075.1 Paraburkholderia sp. RL18-085-BIA-A
ATTAACGTGGACTTTGATAGACGGAGAGAGTCGAGTTTCGCGCTGACGGCGAATGGATGGACGACGTCGCTGACGGTCTTCGAATCGGGATGGGACGTGAAAGAGGAGGATGGTCTACGAGGATCTTCGCTGTGCGCGCTTTTTGCCCGGCGGCACCTGAGAGCACCACGGACGAACCGGCGTCACTGCGCCGGGGTTCGCATCGCCCGATACTCGCGCCGCACGATATCCATCAACTCCGCGACCGATGTGCTCGCGGCTTCCCGCTGATACGTCACGCGGCCGCGCTGCATCAGCATCACGCGATCCGCGATATCGAGCGTCTGCGCATAGTTGTGCATGATCATGATGATCGACAGCCCGCCCTTCTCCTTGAGCCGCAAAATCAGATCGATGATGAGCCCGGCTTCGCGGGCACCCATTGCCGCGAGCGGTTCGTCGAGCAGCAGAATCCTCGCATCCGAATTGACCGCGCGAGCGACTGCGATCGCCTGGCGCTGTCCACCGGAAAGCTGCTCGACCGGCAGTTCGACCGAGGGCACGTGCACGCCGATCTCTTCGAGACATTCCGCCGCGCGTTTGCGCATCGCGCGGTTGTCCAGCAAACGGAACGGGCCGCGCCGGATGATCTCGCGATTCAGGAACATGTTGTGATAAATGCTCAGCGAGTTCGCCAGCGCCAGATCCTGATACACGCATTCGATCCCCAGCGAACGGGCGTGATCGACCGAGCGCAGCATTGTTTCCACGCCGTGCACGAAGAGCTTGCCGCTCGTCTGCTGATGAAACCCGGTCAGAATCTTGATCAACGTCGACTTGCCCGCGCCGTTGTCGCCGAGTACGCCGAGTATTTCACCCGGCTTGAGCGTCAGCGACACACCATCGAGCGCGGTGACCGCGCCGAAACGCTTGACGATGTCCTCGCCGCGCAGGGCTTCCGCAAGCTCGGGCATCAAAGCTCTCCCTTGCGCGCGAGACGGACCACATGAATGTTGAAGATCATCGCCGCGAGAATAGCGGCGCCGAGAATCATATTGAAGGTGAACGCGTTGATGCCGATCAGCGTGAAGCCGTCATTGAGAATGCCGAGGACCGCCGCGCCGATCAGACCGCCGATGATCGTGCCCGATCCGCCGGCGAGCGGCGTGCCGCCGATCACCGCTGCGGCCACCGCGAGAAACATGATCTGGTTGCCGCCTGCTTGCGGATCGATCGAGGTGATCCGGAAGGCTTCGAGAATGCCTGTAAAGCCGGCGAGCACCGCGGCGAGAATGAAGTTGCCGAGTTTCAGGCGTTTGACATGAATGCCGGCTTCGCTCGCGCCGAGCGGATTCGCTCCACCTGCAATCGTATGCAAACCCCAGCGGGTATGGCGCAGCAGAATGTGCATGACGGCCGCGATCACGAGCGTCCAGATGATCTCGCTATAACCCCATGCGCCCATGATCGCCGAAAAACGCGTACCTTCCGGCGGCGAAACGGGCGTGCCGCGTGAAATCGTCAGCGTGAAGCCGTTGACGAAAAAGAGCGTGCCGAGCGTGGTGACGAAAGATGGAATGCGCAGATACACCGTCACCGCGCCGTTGACCAGCCCGACTACGGCCGCCGCAAGCAGCCCGGCGAGCACGGCGACCCACACAGGCAAACCGGCCTCGTTGGCGAAATACATGATGAACGGCGCGAACGCGAAGACCATCCCGGCGGAGAGATCGATCTCCCCGCCGATCATCAGCATGATTTCGCCAAACGCAATGATCGCAACCGGCGCGATGAATTGCGACAGGTTCTCGAGACTCGCGCCCGTCAGCAGAAAATCACGGTTGGCGGTTTCGAAATAGGCGCACAGGATGAGCGCAACCGCGAGGATGCGAATCTCGCTCGAACGCCAGACCGGTCTCGACCATAACCGGCGGCGTTCGCGAGGTTTCGATTTTTCCGCCACAGAAGACGTCATCCCTTGATCGCGCCCGAGTGCGGCACGATCTGCGGCTTGGTGCTCTTGCCTTCATAACGCGTCGACGTGTTCAGGTAAGGCTCGACCGTGTCTTTAGTAACGAATTTCAGACCCGTGTTCACATTCGCCGGACCAACCAGTCCGCCGGACGACAGGAACACGAATGCCTGAACCACGGTGTAAAACCCCTGCACGTAGGGCTGCTGATCGATCGTGAAGTCCAGAAAGCCTTCATGGATCAGTTGGACCGTGCGCGGCAACAGGTCGAAGCCGCCGCCGTGCACGCCCTTCGAAGGCAGGTTCGACGCCTTCATCACTTCGGCCACGCCCTGGGTGCTGCCGGCGTCGACCGCGAACATGCCCTTCACATCCTGGTGGCCCAGATAGAACGACTTGATCTTCGAGAGTTCTTCGTTGACGGTCGCGCCGGTCGCGATGGTCTGCACGTCGATCTTCTTGCCCGACTTCTTGATCGCGGCTACCGCGCCGTCTAACCGAGGCTGAATGTTGAGCTGCCCGGGCGTCGCGATGAAGATGGCGACCAGACCGCTATCGATGAGGCTGACGATGCGCTCGCCCATCTGATACCCGGACAGATACAGATCCTGGCCGATATACGAGAGGCGCGGATTGGGGGTGCCTTGCGGCGCGTCGGCGTTATACGCGAACACCGGAATGCCGGCGTCGAGCGCCGCCTGGATCGGTTTGTCGAACGCCTTCGGATCGACGATCGGCACGGCAATGGCGTCGGCCTTCGCCGCAATCGCCGCGTTGACCGCATTCACCATTTGAGCAATGTCGGCATTGGCCGACCCGGTCCACTGATAGTCCATCCCGAGCAGGGTCGTGGAATCCTGAATACCGTATTGCGTGGGAACGAAGAATGGATTCGTCGTGACGTGGTTGACGAATACGATCTTCCAGCGCTTGTGTTCCGGAAATGGGCTCGCCTCCGCGGCTTGCGCCGGCGTGAACGCTCCACCGAACATTGCGAGCGCTGCACCGAGACCCGCGCCTTGCAGCAATCCGCGGCGCGTGCGTTGCACCTGCTCCTGGCCGTGCTGGTCTTCCTGCTCTTCCGCCATGTCAGTCTCCAGTCTCTCGGTTATTGAATAACTCGCTGTGCATGACGGCGCAGGCCAGGAAAGCGCCAGTGCCGGGCCCCACCACACTCCACAAAACGCGTGTGCATGCGCGTGCGCCTGACGACCCTGAGGAAGATCCTATATCACGCGCTTTTACCCTCAATCAATGTATACCCTTAACTAGTCCGACTATTTGAAGTGCACTGGAGTACGGTTCGTGACAACGCGACTGGAGCGGGCGGCGAGTGGGTGTCGAGGAGCCGAGATGGCTGGAGTGGCGCTGTTGCAGCAGAGGTTTTGTCCGCAATTCTCGTGACGCAGCAATTCGTGGCGCTAGCTGCCCGTCTCGTGACGGCAGCGGAACGAGCTCAAGGGCAAGGACTTCTCCGCGGGCATTTCTCTCCCGTGCGCGCGCAGAGCCGGCGCGGCAGGCCGCATCAATAGTCATACTATCTAAGCAGACCATGAGAAGCGCCTGCTGGGCGCAGAAGCCATCACGCCGGATGATGGCTGCCGAGCTCCAGAATGCTCTCGGCATCCGCGCGGGCATTTTCGAGTTGAACCAGACTGGCATGCCGCGCGCCCAGCGGGTCGCGATTCTGGATTGCGGTGAGGATCGCCTTGTGCCGGGGCAGCGACAGCGCATGTGTGTCCGGATGACGGCTTGTCAGTCTGATCGACTCCGACAGCGCGAGCGACAGCATATTGCCGATGTACGCCAGCATGTCGTTGTGAGTGGCCGCCATGATCGCGCGATGAAACTCGAGGTCCGGGTCCAGCAGCTCGCTCGCCGTTCCCGCGCGTTCCATCCGGTCATACGCGGACGCGATAAGCGCGAGATCGTCGCTGGTCGCCGCGCTGGCGGCGAGCGCCGCCGCCGCGGGCTCGATGACGCGGCGCACGGTCAGAAGCGAGCTGAAGAATTCGCCTTCCGGAACGCTGCTGATGGTCCAGTACAGCACATCCGGATCGAGCATATGCCAGTCCGCCCGCGGCCTCACCACACTGCCCACCCGCGGCTTCGACACGACGAGCCCCTTTGCGGCCAGCACGCGCGTCGCCTCGCGCAATACCGGGCGGCTCACGCCATAGCCTTCGCACAGCACGGCTTCGGCCGGCAAGCGCTGGCCCGGTTGCAGCTTGCCGCTGACGATGCCCATGCCAAGCTCCTGCACAATGCGGCCATGCATGCTCTTGCGCTGTTGCAGATGACGATAGTCCATGCTCGGAGCTCGCGGTCGTGCACCGTTCGGTTCCGCTCCGATCAGTTCGGCGTATGAAACGGCACTGACTCCGTTGTCGACCCGGACAGGCTTCTGCTGCATGGAGCGCCGATGCGTAATCAAGCATAGCACGCGGTATCACGCTGCATGTCGGCTCTGCATTCTTGATTATCACGTTCGCCGCCCCGTCGAGTCAGTATCGATTTCATCGACGGCAAGCAGCGCGACGCCGGTCTTTTCGCCCTGCTTCAACACGTTGCCGATGCTGGGCGTAGCCGGAGTACTCGTCACCATCATCGCGTGGGATGTCGTCGAGATTCGGAAGGGGCAACCACTCTCGGCTTATCTCGTCGCCTATTGTCTTAGCCGCGGTCTGCACTATTCTTTCTGTTAGACAATGTGCATCTTCTCTTCCGCGTGACCACGATTCGACGCAAATAGCCGACTCATGCAACCCGACAGGTCAACTTCCCACGACGAGCATCCCGCGAGCCACGCGCAACGCTGGTTGCGCTGGCTGCCGGGCCTGCGGGTGCTGAGAGAGTACCAGGCCGCCTGGCTGCCGAAGGACATCGCGGCAGGCCTCGTGTTGACCACGATGCTGGTGCCGGTCGGCATCGCCTATGCCGAGGCCTCCGGCGTCCCAGGGGTTTATGGCCTCTACGCGACGATCGTCCCGCTGCTTGCCTACGCCGTCTTCGGGCCCAGCCGGCTGCTCGTGCTGGGTCCAGACTCCGCGCTGGCGGCGCCGATCCTCGCCGTCGTCTTATCGCTTGCCCCCGGCGATCCGCCGCGCGCGATCGCTGTGGCAAGCATGATGGCGGTTGTCTCGGGACTCTTCTGCATCGTCATGGGGCTACTGCGTTTGGGCTTCATCACCGAACTGCTGTCCAAACCGATTCGCTACGGCTACATGAACGGCATAGCAATCACCGTTCTGATCAGTCAACTGCCGCGGCTCTTCGGCGTCTCCAGCGACGCCAAAGGCCCGTTGAACACCGTCCTGAGCATTGCGGGCGCCATCGCCGCCGGGAAAATCAACGGGTACAGCCTCGCGATCGGCGCGGGATGTCTCGTGCTGATACTGTTCCTCAAGCGCTTCGAGAAAGTGCCTGGTGTGCTGATCGCCGTTGTGCTGGCGACGCTGTGCGTCGACGTGTTCAACCTCGATAGGGTCGGCGTGAGCGTGCTCGGCACGATTCCCCAAGGTCTCCCGGCTTTCGTGCTGCCGTGGGCAAGCGACGCTGACCTGATCAAGATCGTGCTCGGCGGCTGCGCGGTGGCGCTGATCTCTTTCGCGGACACCAGCGTGCTGTCGCGCACCTTCGCCGCGCGTTTGCGCCATCGCGTCGATCCGAATCAGGAAATGGTGAGCCTCGGCGCCGCGAACCTCGCGGCAGGGTTTTTTCAGGGGTTTCCGATCAGCAGCAGTGCGTCGCGTACGCCGGTAGCCGAAGCAGCTGGCGCGCGCACACAGGTGACAGGCGTGGTGGGCGCGCTGGCTGTCGCGACGCTGCTGATCGCCGCGCCGAATCTGCTGCGCAATCTGCCCACCAGTGCGCTAGCCGCGGTTGTCATCGCCGCAGCGCTCGGTCTGTTCGAATTCACCGACCTCAAGCGCATCTACCGTATCCAGCAGTGGGAGTTCTGGCTCTCGATCGCGTGCTTCGCGGGCGTCGCGGTATTCGGTGCGATTCCGGGCATCTGTCTGGCGGTGGTGATCGCTGTCATCGAGTTTCTCTGGGACGGCTGGCGGCCTCATTACGCGATTCTGGGTCACGTGGAAGGCTTGCGTGGCTACCATGATGTGAAGCGCTATCCGCATGCCACGAGAATTCCGGGGTTGCTGCTGTTTCGCTGGGACGCCCCACTTTTCTTCGCTAACGCCGAGCTGTTTCAGGATCGTCTGCTGGAAGCGGTCGCCGACTATCCGACGCCAGTTCGCAGAGTCGTCGTGGCAGCCGAGCCCGTGACCAGCGTCGACGTTACTTCCGCCGACATGTTAAGGGAACTGAGCCGAATTCTGGACGAGCGAGGCATCCGCCTGCACTTCGCCGAAATGAAGGACCCGGTTCGCGACAAGCTCATACGCTTCGAGCTGATGGAGATCATTGGCGACCGGAGCTTTCATCCCACAATAGGAAGCGCTGTCGACGACTACCTGAGAGAATCGGGCGTCGTCGTGGACGAGCGCGGTGCTGGCCCGTAGTAGTTATGGACCATTTGCCGCCGGCAGGTTTCGCGTTTGACCAGACACACCTGCTTAAACTACCCTGCGCCTGCCCCGCTCAGCCAGCCAGCCGGAATTCCGCGGTGCGCGGTCCGACGATTCGCAGAAGTGCGCGTTCAGCGGCAACGTCATGAGCCATTCGCGCACGCGGTTCGATGATGAGAGCGAAAACGAATGAAGCCGGTTCATGCCGACGGCGCTTATCCGCGAACGGACGGCAACCTCCAAAACCAATAAGAACCTTTACACCTCAGGGGCATGCATGGAACTTCGCCAACTCCGCTACTTCATCGCGGTCGCCGAAGAGATGAACATCACGCGGGCCGCGAATCGCCTGCACATGACACAGCCGCCGCTGAGCCGGCAGATTCAGCAGATCGAGGAAAGCGTCGGCCTGCCGCTGTTCGAACGCGGCTCGCGGCCGCTGCGCCTGACCGAAGCCGGCCGCATTTTCTACGCGAAGGCGAAACGCCTGATCGACGAGGCCGATGAACTCGCGCCGCTCACGCGCCGGCTCGCGCAACTGGCCGAGCGCATCGTGATCGGTTTCGTGCCGTCGACGCTGTACGGCGCGCTGCCCGCCGTGATCCGCGCGTTTCGCGAAGCCGCGCCGCATATCGAACTGTCGTTGATCGAAATGTTCACGATCGAACAACTGGGCGCGCTCAAAGGCGGCCGTATCGATGTCGGCTTCGGCCGCCTGCGTTTCGACGACGCGCAACTGGCGCGCGAAGTGCTCGTCGAGGAACGGATGATCGCCGCACTGCCGCAAGACCATCCGCTCGCGCGCCAGAAGAAGCCGCTGACGCTCGACGCGCTGGCGCAGGAAACGCTGATCGTCTATCCGAGCACGCCGCGTCCGAGCTATGCCGACCAGCAGCTCTCCGCACTGCACGATCATGCGCTGGAGCCGAAGGCGATTCATGAAGTGCGGGAGTTGCAGACCGCGCTGGGCCTGGTGGCCGCGCAAGTGGGCGTGTGCCTCGTGCCGGAAAGCGTGGAAGGCTTGCGCGCGCATGGCGTCACGTACCGGACGATTCCGGCGGCCAATATCGCGTCGCCGATCATCATGAGCCGCCGTTTGCAGGACGAATCGCCCGCCACCACGCTAATGTGTTCGCTCGCGCGCAAGCTCTTCAAGCGCGCGTGAGGCCGCTTTCGTCTCAAGGCTCGTCGAAGCGCCGCACGATGTCCGCCATCAGATTGCGCAGCCACACGTTGCCTTCGTCCTGGTCGAAATGCTCGTGCCAGTGCATCGTCACCGCCGCGATCGGCAAAGTCACCGGCAACTCGTAGATGTGGAAGCCGCCGCCGCGATTGAAAATGTGCGCGAGGCGCCGCGGCAGAGTCGCGAACAGATCGGTGACGGCCAGCACGTTCGGCAACGCGACGAAATGCGGTAGCTCCAGCGCGATATGACGCCCGACGCCTTGCGCGCGGAATTCGTCGTCGAGCGCGTGATGACTGTGCTCGACCGACGTGATCTGCACGTGCGACGCGTCCAGAAACGCCTTCAGACCCAACTCCTTCGTACGCGGCAAGCCGCGCCGTTTGCGGGTCATGCACACGTACGTCTCCTCGAACAGCGCCTGATGCCGCGTGCGCGCGGTCAGCGTCGGCAGATTGCCGATCGCGAAATCGAGCCGGCTCGCGCGCAACGCGTCTTCGATTTCCTCGACCGGCAACGGCTCGATGCGCAATTTCACGCGCGGCGCCTGCCGGTGCAAGGCCTCGCAGATCGGCGGCAGATAGGCCAGCTCGCCCGCGTCCGAGAGCGACAGCCGGAACGTGCGCGTGCTCACCGCCGGGTCGAAATGCTCCGCGTAACGCAGCGCCTCGCGCACCGTGTCGAGCGCGCGCGACACGATTGCCGACAGTTCCAGCGCGATCGGCGTGGGCTGCATGCCGACGCGCGTGCGGATGAACAGCGGATCGTCGAACAGCGTGCGCAGGCGGCCCAGCGAATAACTGATGGCCGGCTGCGATAGCGCAAGCCGCTGCCCGGCCCGCGTGAGGCTGCGCTCTTCGACGATCGCCTGAAAAACGCGCAGCAGGTTGAGGTCGACATGATCCAGCGAGTTCATCAAGATATCCATACGGTTGATTTTAGTTTTTATTTTAGATCAATTTGACGCATATCAGACGGTCAGCGAGACTTTGTTCCATCGACCACCCCACTTATACCGTCATGAGCGAATCCTCATATCAGACCGTCGATACGAGCGCGTTGTATCAGCGCGCGCAGTCCGACCGCGTCGCCCCGTCGCTGTACTACGACCCGGCCGTTTTCGAAGCCGAACTCGAACGCATTTTCTACAAGACGTGGATCTGGGTCGCGCACGAAAGCGAACTGCCGAATCCCGGCGACTTCCGCACCACCACGATCGGCCGCCAGCCGGTGATCGTCGTGCGCGACAAGAGCGGCGCGGTCAACGTGCTGCAAAACCGCTGCCGTCATCGTGGCGCGACTGTCTGCGAACAGCACAAGGGCAACGCGAAAGGCTTTACGTGCCCGTATCACAGCTGGACCTACGGCCTCGACGGCGCGCTGCGGGCGCTGCCGTACGGCGACGGCTATGAAGGCGTGATCGACAAGACCGAGCTGCCGCTGGCGAGTCTGCGCGTGGGCATCTATCAAGGGTTGATCTTCGCGAGCTTCAATCAGGAGATCGAGCCGCTCGAAGATTTCCTCGGCGGCGCGAAGCCGTGGATCGATCTGTTCATGAAGCAAGGCGCGGGCTATCCGATCAAGGCCAACGGCGAACACCGCTTCCGTTTCAACGGCAACTGGAAGATCCAGCTCGAGAACACCACCGACCTGTATCACTTCCCAGTGGTGCACAAGTCGTGGATGAAATCGATCGACGACGAAACCGCCGCCGCGATCACCAGCTTCATGACCAGCGAAGACGCGTTCTGCCGCTCGCTCGGCAACGGTCATAGCCTCGCGGTGCTGGTGCCGGAACTCGTCGATCTGGACCGCGACGACGGCGCGCCGATTCCCGAGCGCTTCGAGGCGCTGGCCGCATCGCTCGCCAAAGATCACGCGCCGGACGAAGTGCGCCGCATCGTGCGCTCGCTGATGGGCGTCGGCTTCAATCTGAACCTGTTTCCGAACCTCGCGTTGTCGATGGCGTTTTTCCGCGTGCTGCGGCCCATTTCCGCGAACGAGACCGAAATCCGCCACGTCGCGCTCGCCATGGACGGCGGCCCCGAGGAAGCGAACCGCGTGCGTCTGCGCATTCACGAGCACTTCCAGGGCCCGTTCGGCTTCGGCAGTCCCGACGACGCCGAAGCGTGGGAGCGCGTGCAACGCGGCTCGCATGCCGGCCCCGATCTGCCGATCCTCGTGAACCGCGGCCTGAATCGCGAGAGCACCGCGCCGAACGGCGAGAAGACCGCGCACGCCACCGACGAGACCGGCATGCGTGAAGCGTACGCGCAATGGCGCACGATGATGGAGCAGGCATGATGGACGACCGCAACACCCTGTTCTCGCAGAAGATCTTCGCCGACGCGATCGAACTCATCTGGCGCGAAGCCGAACTGCTGGACCGCAAGGACTATCGCGAGTGGCTGTCGCTGTGGGACCCGGCGGGCTTCTACGTGGTGCCGATCGAACCCGACGCCACCGACTTCGCCGCCACGCTGAACTACGCCTACGACGATCAGGACATGCGCGAAAAACGCGTGCAACGGATGACGTCCGGCTATTCGTCGTCGGCGAGCGACGCCGCCCGCACCGTGCGCACGGTCTCGCGCTTCACGCTGACGAGCGATGCGAGCGACGAGGTCACGGTGAATTCGGCGCAGGTGATCGTCGCGTACAAACGCGGCAAGGCGACACTGTTCGCGGCGGATCTGACGCATCGCATCGGCTTCGCGAGCGGCGAGCCGCGCATCGTGCAGAAGGTGATCCGCCTGATCGATTCGACCGACGCGCTCAGTGCGATCGGCTTCCTGCTGTGATCCTCGAACCGTGATGTCCGAACCCGCGAGCGAGGCGAAACGATGCCTACACTAGAAGTCTATCTGCCGGCCGGTCACGCGCCAGCGCGCAAGGCGCAACTGATTGCGGGCCTCACGCAGGCCACGGTCGACTCGATCGGCGCGCCTGCCGAAGCGGTGCGGATACTGCTGAGCGAATTGCCGCCGCATGATTTCGGCGTGGGCGGAGTCAGCGCGATGAGCGATGCGGGCCATGCCGGCGACCCGGGCCGCGTTGCCCGGCGCGCCACATTGCTGAGCATCGTCGCGATCCTGATCGCGGGCCGCACGCCCGCGCAAAAGACCGCGTTGATCGCCGCGCTCAGCGAGACCGGCGCGAGCGTGCTCGACACGCCGCTCGACGCCGCCCGCGTGATGATCAAGGACATTCCGAACACCGACTTCGGCATTGGCGGTCAGACCGCGAAGTCACTCGGGCGCTAGCGCCCTTACCTCGCCCCCACGATATCCGCGATGCCCTCACACATCGCGAAACCAGAGAGCACGACGATGCAAAACGACACGCTTTCCCCAACGGCCGGGTCGCCCCCCGCCCCCGCGATGCCGGCTACCTCGCGGACCTTGCGGCGCATCATCGTCGCGTCCGTGCTCGGCAACGCGCTCGAATGGTACGACTTCTTCCTGTACGGCACGGCCGCGGCGCTGATCTTCGGACCGCTGTTTTTTCCGCTGCATGGTGATCCGCTGCTCGGCACGCTCGCTGCGTTCGCGGGTTTTGCAATCGGCTTTCTGGCGCGGCCGCTGGGCGGCGTCGTGTTCGGCCACATCGGCGACCGGCAGGGCCGCAAACGCGCGCTCGTCATCACGCTGATGATGATGGGTGTGGCGACTTTCGGCATCGGCCTGTTGCCGACGTTCTCGCAAGTCGGCTTTCTCGCGCCCGCCGCGCTGGTGTGTCTGCGCGTCGTGCAAGGCATTGCGTCCGGCGGCGAATGGGGCGGCGGCGTGCTGCTGATCAGCGAGAGCGCGCCGGCCAATCGTCGCGGCTACTATGCGTCGTTCAGCCAGTTGGGCGTGGCGGGCGGCTTCGTGTTGTCGGCGGCGGCGTTTTATCTGGTGCAACGTTTGCCGACCGAGAGCTTCATGTCATGGGGCTGGCGCGTGCCGTTTCTCGCGAGCGTGCTGATCTTCGGCGTCGGCGTATACATTCGTCGGCGCTTGCCCGAGAGCCGCGATTTCGTGGCCGCCAAACCGAAGCACATGCCGGTGCTGACGGTGCTGCGCAATCATCCGAAACAGGTGTTGCAGGCGATGGGGCTGCGCGTCGCGGAAAACGGCGGCACGTATATCTTTCTGTCGTTCGTGCTGGTGTACGGCAAGACGGTGGGCGTGCCGGTTTCGGTGATGCTCGGCGGCGTGATGATCGCGATGCTGCTCGAACTCGTGACGATCGTGCTGTGGGGACGGCTCTCGGATGTGATCGGCCGGCGCCCCGTGTATATGATCGGCGCGCTCGGACTCGTGGTGATCGCGTTTCCGGCCTTCTGGCTGATCGACACGCATCAGCCGCTGTACGTGTTTCTCTCGCTCGCGCTGGGCTTGCCGTTCTGCCACGCTGCGATGATCGGCACGCAACCCGCGTTGATGGGCGAACTGTTTCCCACTGAAGTCCGCTACTCGGGTATGGCGCTCGGCCATGAAATCGCGTCGGTCTTTTCCGGCGGACTCGCGCCGCTGGTCGCCACCGCGTTGTATGCGAAGGTGCGCGAACCGTGGCCGGTCGCGTTGATGCTGGTCGGCTTCGGGTTGATTACCGCGCTGACGCTCGTGACCATTCCGAGGAACACGCACGCCACGCATGATTAAGCCGCGCTCAGTCCGCGGGCGCGGGCGCGGCCGCGAGCGGCAGCGAAAAGCTGCATTCGAGGCCGCCGTGCCGCGCCGGCTTCGCCCAGATGTCGCCGCCATGCCGCGTGACGATGTTCTTGCACAGCGACAGGCCGATGCCGTTGCCGCCCGCTTTCGAGGACGAGAAGCCGTCGAACAGCCGGCCATGCGCATCGGCGGGCACGCCGGGTCCGTTGTCGATCACCTGGGCGATTGCGTGCTTGCCGCGCAGGCAGGTGACGAGGCGCAATTCGCGGCGCTGAGGCTGGGTCGGATTCGCGTGCGCCTGGGTGTCCGCATGCTGCGTGCCTTGCCCCAGCGCATCGATCGCATTGAACGCGAGATTCAGCACCACCTGGCCGATCAGCACCCGCTCAACATACACCGGCAGCGGCTCGCTCGCCTGTTCGATCGTGACCGTCACGCCCGCTTCGCGCGCGCGCAATTCGATGAAGTAAGCGGCGTCCGCGAGCACTTCGCGCAAATCCGCATGCGTCTCGCTCGGCTCGCGCTTGACGATGTAATCGCGCACGCTCTTGATGATGAGCGCCGCGTGCTCCGCCTGCCGATCGGCGCTGCGCAGGCCCCACATGGCGTCGTCGAGCGAACCGGGTTGCGCGAGCCGGCGGATCGCGCCTTCGATGAAGTTGCGCACCGCCGCGAGCGGCTGGCTCAACTCGTGAGCGATCGCAGTCGCCATTTCGCCCATCGCGTTGTAGCGCCCCGCGTATTCGAGCAGACGCGCCTCGTTGCGGCGCGCCTCTTCGACGGCGACCTCGTCGGTCACATCGCGAAAGTGCAGCAGTCGGCCATTGAGATCGTCCTCGATCTCGATCCTGCGGCATGTGATGCGCAGCCAGCGCGGCGTGCCGTCGCGCCGCGTGATGCAATAGCGCTGCGGCGCCGAAGGCTGGATGCGTGGTGCGGCGGCGAGTTGCGCGAGCAGGCGGTCGCGGTCCGGTTCGCTGCAATAGTCGAGCACGTCGCCCATCGGCGCGCCTTCTTCGAGGCCGAGCACGCGCCGGCCGGACTCGCTGACGAACTCCACTTCACCGGCGGGCGTCAGCACTGCGACGCCTTCGCCAAGGTCCTGCATGAATTCGCGCAGCCGCGATTCGTAACGCCGCAAGGTCTGCTTGAGCGAGTCCTCCGCGCTGATGTCGCGGAACTGCACCATCACGACAGGCCGCCCCGCGAGCGGCACATAGGTGGCGATCGCTTCGGACAACATATCGGCGCCGCTGCGCGAACGGTAGCACCACTCGTAGACCTGCGGCCCCTCGGTAATCGAACGGTCCATTGCGCCGACGCCGATCTCGCGCCGGTACTTCGGCACTGGCCGCGTCATGTCCTTCGCCTTCAGCGGCAGCAGTTCGTCGAGCGTGAAGCCGAGCGCGTCACACGCCGCGCGATTGGCCCATACGATCGCCTTGGTTTCGGCGTCGTGCAACAGCACGCACAGCGTGAGCGCGTCGAGCAGTCGGTGGAAATCGGCTTCGGCAGGGAAATTCATCGGAGAGAACGGCACTCAGGTTCGATCAGGTATGGGCCAGAACATAACACCAGTGCGCGTGATCCGTATCTGAAGATTTCTTTAGACGCCCCCGGTGCGTTACCTAAACAGGCGCCCCGCATCCCAATTGAAGCGTTCTTTTTGCATTTCTAGACTGGTCACACCGTGCACGGCGCGTCAACTTCACGGCGACCGTGCGTCGTGTTCCAGCCGATAACGAATCAAGGAGAAGCCCCCATGCCCGCAGCCACCGCCACCGCCGTCGCTTTCGACCAACCGGACGCGTCGGCGCCCGCTCGTCTGCCGCTTTCCGACGTGATCGCAGAAATCGCCGCGCGCCGCGACGAGTTCGACCGTCTTTCGCATGTGCCGCGCGACGTGATCGCGAAGTTGAAACGCGCGGGCGTCTATCGCGCCGCGACGCCACGGCGCTTCGGCGGCGATGCGCTCGCGCCGGCCGCGTTCCTCGACATGATCGAACGGATTGCGATGGTGGATGGCTCGGCCGCGTGGGTCGCGAGCTTCGGCTCAGCCAATGTCTATCTGGCCGCGCTGCCGCTTCAGACCCAGGCCGAGATCTACGCCGACAGCCCGGACCAGGTGTTCGCGGGCGGCCTCTTCCCGGTGCAGACGGCACAGCCGGCGGACGGTGGCTGGCGCGTGAACGGTACGTGGAAATTCGCGAGCGGCTGCAAGGGCGCGGACTGGCTAGGCGTGGGAATTGGGACGAACAGCGCGGGCGCACCCGGCAAACCGCGCACGGCTGTGTTTCGCCCGCATCAGGTGGAGATCGTCGAGAACTGGGACGTGGTCGGCATGCAAGGCACCGGCAGTCACGATCTGCGCGTGAACGACCAGTTCGTCGCTAATGCGTGGACCTTCGTGCGCGGCGGCGAACCGTGCGTCGATGAACCGCTGTATCGCTACCCGACTATCGCGTATGCGGCGCAAGTGCTCGCCGTGGTCAACCTCGGCCTCGCGCGCGCCGCGCTCGACGTCGCCAATCAGATGGCGGGCGGGCGCAAGACCACGACCGGCGCGCCGCAACTCGCCGACCGCGCGTACTACCGGATCGAACTCGCGAAAGCCGAAGCGCAACTGCGCTCGGCCCGCGCGTTCTTCTACGAGTGCACCGACCAGGTGTGGCAGTCGATCCTCGCCGGCAATCCCGTCACCGCCGACCAGGTCAGCCTGCTGCGTCTGGCCGCCACGCAGATCGCCCGCGAAGGCGCCGAGGTCGTGCAGCGCGCATACCGGCTCGGCGGCACGATGGCGATCTATCGCTCGCATCCGTTGCAGCGCTTGTTGCGCGACTCGATGGTCGTGACGCAGCACGCGTTTCTCGGCGAGGGCAATTACGACGGCGCCGGCGCGGTGTTCGTCGGCGTGCCGCCGATTCCCGGCTACCTTTAAGCGATTGGCGAGTGATCCGTGAGCGACCCGTAAGCCGCCTGAGTCATCCGGATCATTTCGCGCCGTCTTTCTGTCACACGATTTCAAGGAGATTCACCCCATGACCACTGCGTCCACCACCACCGAAACCTCGGCACTGCCTTTACGCGTTCTGTTCTGCTGCGGCGTCACGCAGAATTTCTTCGACCTGCCGCGCGAGCGGATCGGCGAAGTCTGGCAGGCCTACGGCAAGATGCTAGCCGCGGTCGAAGCGATGGAAGGCGTCAAGGTGCTCGGCATCATGGACGACGACCGTCTCACCGTCGGCAACGCGGACAACTCGCCGTGGACCTTCTACATCATGGCCGACGTGCGTGACTTCGACACGGCGGTTGCCGTGTGCAATCTGTATCGCACGACGCCGGTCGGCGAGTACAACCTGTGGCGCTACGGCAAGATCGAAGCGCGCGTTGGCCGCGCGTTGCAAGTGCCGCCGCAACATGCGAGCGCGGCGTGAGCGTGAAAGCGAACGTTTCGGAGCATGATGCGATGAAGGTGAACCCGGACACGCTGCGCCTGTTGACCGACCGGCTCGCCGCGCTCGAAGCTGAATCCGCGGTGCGCCGCACGATCGCGCGTTACATGGCGCTGTGCGACGTGCCGAGCGGCGCGCTCGAAGGCGAGACGCTCGCCGCCCTTTTCACCGCCGACGCCGTGTGGGAAGGCATCGGCCCGCAGTACGCGAACAAATTCGGATACCTGAAGGGTCACGAGGCGATCCTCGCGATGCTCACGCGCTACCTGCCGCCGTCGCCCCACTTCACGGTGAACACGCACTTCCTCACGTCAGAAACGATCGACGTGCGCGGCGCGACGGCGAAGGGCCGCTGGCTCATGCTGCAAGCTTCGGGCTATGTCGACGCGCCGGCCGAACTGATTTCGGCGCGTCTCGAAGTGGATTTCGCGCCGGCCGGCAACGGCCGTGACTGGCTCATTACGCACTTTCGCACCGAGCGCCTGTTCGACGCGCCGTGGCAAGTCAATGCAAGGAAACCGAACCTATGAACGAGTTTATCCAGACCCTGTCGATAGGGGGACCGGGACCGACCATCGCGATCAAGGACACGATCGATATCGCCGGCTACGCGACCACCGCCGCGAGCCGCGCGCTGGCGGACACACCACCCGCGCAGCGGCACGCGGAAGTCGTCGAACGCCTGCTCGCGCTCGGCTGGCGCATTGTCGGCAAGGCGAATATGCATGAACTGGCGTTCGGCATGACCGGCATCAACGACTACACCGGCACACCGCAAAACCCGCAGGACGCCGCGCGCATTCCGGGCGGATCGTCGAGCGGCTCGGCGGCTGCGGTCGGCCTCAAACTAGCCGATGCCGCGCTCGGCACCGACACCGGCGGCTCGATTCGCGGCCCCGCCGCGTGCTGCGGCGTGCTCGGTTTGAAGCCGACGTTCGGGCGCGTGTCGCGGCGCGGCGTGGCGCCGCGCGAATCGTCGCTCGATTGCGTCGGGCCGTTCGCACGCGAGATGTCCATGCTGGTGGCCGCGATGCAGGCGATCACCGTGGACTTCGACGCGCAAGCCGCGCGCGCCTGGGAGGGCGCATGCAAGGTCGGCATCGTGCAGGCCGACGCCACGCCGGAGATCCGCGCAGCCGTCGCGCGCGCGGCGCACGTGGCCGACTGCGCCGCCCATGGGACGCAACTCGCGGGACTCGCTGCCGCGTTCGACGCGGGCCTCGCGGTCATCAATGTGGAGACCTCGCGCGCATTCGGTCATCTGGTGGAAACCGGCAAGCTCGGCGCCGATCTCGACGCACGGCTGCGCGCCGCGGCGAAAACCACCACTGCGCAACTCGATGCGGCGGAACAGGTACGCCGGCAATTCACGGTGGCCGTCGACCACGCGCTCGAAAACGTTGACGTACTCATCCTGCCGACGCTGCCCGCGCTGCCGATCACACTCGACGAAGCGCGTGGCGGCACGTCGGTGATCGCGATGTCGTCGCTGATCCGGCCGTTCAATTTGAGCGGCCATCCCGCGCTGAGCTTGCCGTTGCCGATCGAGGGTTCGCCGCTGAAGGCGGGTTTGCAGATCGTCGGACGCAAGGGGCAGGACGAGCAGGTGTGCGCGATCGCGGCGCGTTTCGAAGCAGCACTTGCAGCTTGAGCAGGCTCGGTCAGGCTCAAGTCACTTACGCGGCCGCTCATGTCGCGGCTGCGCTTTGTGCATTCACACGGAGTTGAAGTCATGCAGAAAAGAGTCGCACTCGTCACCGGCGCGGCGCGCGGCCTGGGCGCCGCAATCGCCGCGCGCTTTCATGCGGCGGGTTATGCGGTCGCGATCGGCGACATCGCGTTCGATGCCGCGCAAGCGCTCGCGCGCGATCTGAGCGCCGACGGTTCGAGCGCATTCGCGCTGAATCTCGACGTCACCGCGAAAGCCTCATTCGAAACGGCGCGCGACGCGATCCTGCAGCGCTGGGGCCGCGTGGACGCGCTGGTCAACAACGCGGGCGCATCCGAAGTCGTGCCGGTGATGGAGATTACCGGCGAACAGTTCGATCAGGTCATCAACGTCAATCTGCGCAGCGTGCTGTTCGGCTGCCAGGTGTTCGGCCGGCATTTCGCCGACGCGGGCGCGGGCCGCATCGTCAACATCGCGTCGCTGGCGGGGCAGAACGGCGGCTCGGCGACCGGCGCGCACTATGCGGCCGCCAAGGGCGGCGTGATCACGCTTACCAAGGTGTTCGCGCGCGATCTCGGCGCGGCGGGCGTCACCGTCAACGCCATTTCGCCGGGGCCGATGGACTTGCCGGTCGTGCATGAGAGCGTCGCGCCTGAGAAGCTCAAGGCGGTGATCGCGAATATTCCCTCGGGACGACTAGGCTCGGCGGATTATGTCGCCGATGTCGCCGTGATGCTCGCCGCGGAGAATGCCTACTTCGCGAACGGCGCGTGTTGGGATGTGAATGGCGGGTTGTTCATGCGGTGACGGGGCTACGCGTTGCCGATAGTCGAGGCGCTCGGGCGCACGTGGTGCGCCTGCTTGCGTTGATCGCACCTGCGCCACCAGCGCGTATCAACGAGACGCCTCGTCCTCTTCCCACACCACCATCACCTCGCGCACCAGCATCGCGATCGACGCGGCGCCAAGCTTGTCCTTGATGCTCGCGCGATGTACGTCGACGGTCTTCACGCTGATCGACAGATCGCTCGCAATGCGCTTGCTGCCCTTGCCGTCGATCACCCCACGCAGCACTTCCGTTTCGCGGGCCGTCAGCGACTCGATCCGCTTGCGCAGCTCGCGCCGCTTCTGAGCGGCGACGTGCCGTTGCGCAGCGAGCTTCAACGCGCGCTGCACGCGATCGAGCATCTGCTGCGAGTTATACGGCTTCTCGACGAAGTCGATCGCGCCGTTCTGCAACGCGCGCACGGACATCGGAATGTCGCCGTGGCCGCTGACGAAAATGATCGGCAAGCTTGCGCCGCGCCGGTTCAATTCGGCCTGCACGTCGAAGCCGCTTTGCTCCGGCATCCGTACGTCGAGCACCAGCGCGGCGGGAATGGCCGCGTCGAACGCATCGAGAAACTCGCGCGCATTCGCGAAGCCCGCCGACTTCACGCCAACCGATTCGAGCAGCCACGCGAGCGACGTGCGCATGCCGCTGTCGTCGTCGACGATATAGACAATGGGTGCGGGAACGGAAGCTGACTGCTGCGGGTGGGGCATGGACGGAGCCGAAGCGGTTCGTATTGGTGCGGTTTAAAACGCGTTGCACGAACCATCATATCCAGCGAAAAAGGCCGTGCAAAGTCATGGTTACCCTGAAGCGCCGCTTGCGTTCCGCTCACGCGCTCGCTCCTAGAATGTGCACTGGAGCACTGAGAGCACTTGAGGTATTGGGGAAAACTTTAGACACGTTGGGAAAGACGCCCACCCATGCGCGGCTCGCGCGGATATTTTTCCGCACCGGGATTGATTACGCTTGAATCCAGACCGACACCCACGATGCCGCGCCCTCAAGGAATCCAGATGACCACGATGCCGACCCAGTCCCCCGCTTCCGACAACGACGCTCACCTGAACGCCAAACGGCAGTTCCGCCAGGCGATGGCGCATCTGTGCGCGGCCGTCAACGTCATCACGACCGCCGGCCCGCACGGCCGCTGCGGCGTCACCGCGAGCGCCGTGTGCTCCGTCACCGACACGCCGCCGACGCTGCTCGTCTGCCTGAACCGTTCGAGCGCGATGCACTCCACGTTCGAGGGCAACCGCCACGTCTGCGTCAACGTGCTGCCTGGCGAGCACGAACTGCTCGCGCGCCACTTCGCGGGGATGACCCAGGTGGCGATGGAAGAGCGCTTCGGCTGGCCGATCTGGGACGACGGCGCGCACGGCGTGCCGGTGCTGCGCGATGCGCTCGCGAGCCTGCAAGGCGAGATCGTCGATCTGAAGGAAGTCGGTTCGCACTCGGTGATGTTCGTGAAGACCACGCGCATCAGCGTGCGTGCGGATGGCGATGGCCTGATCTATTTCGACCGCAATTTTCATCGCATCAAGCGGGTCGCGTCGTGCTGAACGCAGAGCTTGAACGGGCGCTGTGCATCAGCCGCGCGATCCAATTCGACCGGGAAGCCGGCGGTGGCCGCAATCAATGGGCCGTCGGCTTCGGCGGAAGATAAGCAGGCAGTGATTCGGGTGGGGTTGCGGCACAAGTCTTGAGCGAGCGGATAGCGGTGCCGTTCGGTAAGGCACTCCTCCAACCGCCCTTTCAACCGGCCCCCAACGTCGGCGAAAGGCCTATACAACAAGCCACTACCGCCTCGCGCTACTTCACATCGAACCCATAATCACCGTGCGTGCGATGCCCGTCCGAAGCCACAGCCACCCAATGCACCGTATAGTGACCGGCCGCGAGCGACGGCAACGGCACCGTCATCGTGGTGGGCTCATGCGGGTCGACCGAGGCCTTTTGCGTGGTGACCTGTTTGCCGCTCGCGTCGGTCACCATCAGCGAACTGAATGCCGGTTCGAGCGGCCCGTCGAAGATCACGCGGACCTGCGGCGGCGGCGCCACCGTCGAGCCCGCGCCCGGCTCCTGCTTCTGTGGAAACACATGCGCAAAGGCTGCGCTCGCGAGCGCGAGACCGGCGGCAAGCGCCGTCAGTTTCGCGGCCGCGCGCAAGCCGATGGTCCCAAATCCGTCCAGCACGTTGTTCATCATCTCTCTCCTGCTTTACTGAAACAGTGGTTTGCCGATCGTGGTCGGGGCGACGTCGTCGAAGAAAATATGCGCCTGCACCAGAATGCCGACGTGCGAGCCGCTCGCACGATTAATCGGAATTTGCGCCTCGACACCGAACTGCCCATAGCGGTTGATCCAGATGAAGCCCGGATTGACCGTACCGGTCGTCTGCCCCTGACTCCTCGATAGCGGAATCTCCACCAGCGGGATCAGGTTCGCGAACGGCTGCGGCAGACCGGCGTCGCGCACGTGCTGCTGCAGATACGGCAGGCTGTATTGCACCGTGAAGCCGTAGTCGAACGCGTTCGGTTGGCCCGCGCCGGTGGTCAGCGCGGGGCCCGCTTCAGCGGTGATCGCAATGGGCCGCAGATAGGTGAGCGAGTCCGGCAGATCGCCCATGCCCTTGCCGACGTACACGGTCGGCGAGATCGTCGAAAAGTTGTCGGCGATGGCGCGGCTGCCGGTGCCGCCGAGTTCTGCGTTCACGCCGATCGAGGTCATGAATTCGCGCGCATCGTTGACGTACAGCAGGTACTTCAGGCCGACGCCGAAATTGTCGAAGCCCCGCGCCGTCGGATTGTTTTGCATCGCATAGCTGCCGTCGACGGACACCGCGAGGCGCGGCGTGATCAGCTTGTCGTATTCGAAGCTGAAGGTGTTGATGCTCTGGTCGCCGTCATCGCCGGGCACGCGCTGATGGCCATACTCGAAGTTGGCTTCGTCGCCGACGCCGGGGTCGTCGACCGCCATCGTCGACGGGAAGACGCGGTTGCCCGCAATCGCGTGCGCGTCGACGAGCGACGGCGTGCAGAGCGCGAAGCTCGCGGCGGCCGCAACGAGGGGCGCCGCGCGCAGCGGCCGGCCGCTGCGCGTTGGTGAGGTTGACATGGTTCATCCTGTTCGATAGGTCGTGACGATGCCGGCGCGCACGCTCGAATGCGCACGCGGCGGCAGGCGCGATGCGGTTCAACGCGGCGCGCCTCGGTGACTCGGATCAGGATGCTAAGGGTGGCGCGCGGGGCTGCGCGAAGGTGAGCGGTTCGACGCGGCGCACGCTCTCGAAGCGGGTCGCGACGGTGTGCTCGCGGACCCGGACGGCGACCAGAAACAGCGCCTCGACGCTCGGCATGGCGGGCAGATGGGCCAGCAGGCTGCAATAGCCGCAGGCGTCGCCGTCGGACATCTGCGCGTGCTTGCCGGTGGCATCGTCGGGAGTGGCGGGTGCTTGCGCCGCTTCATCCCGCATTGACGACATGCCGTCCATCGACGCCATCGAGCAATGCTCTTCCGACCTCGCATCTTGATCCGCGCGCGCGGCGAGGGTATGCGAAATCGTCGGTGCGAGCGTAGCCATCAGGATCGCGAACAATCCCAGCCAACTGCCGATCTTCCGCTGGAAACGACTCAAGATGCGCCCGTCGATGCGATGAGAAGCTGTGGCGGATTATGCCACGCTCAGTCACGCATGACGATCAGACGGATGCGAGCGACACGACGCCTCTACTCGCCGCACCGCACGGCGATCAATTCGCCCTGCCGGGTCAATAGAGCAAACTGCCGACGACAAACCCGCCGCGTACAGTAGACAATGCAGCATCCCAGCTTGCGGCACGGAGTCCCCATGAAAGCGCAGCGTCAGCGTCCCCCGCGATTCCCTGGCGGCCCTACGCATGCCGAATGGCGCGATCACACGCTGCCGTATGCCGTCGTGGCCATGCTCGTGGTGCTGGTGGTCATGCTGCTCGTATGGGTGGTCGATCCGGCTCCGCCGAAAACCATCACGATGAGCGCGGGCCCGCGCGACAGCTCGTTTCTCATCACCGCGAATCAGTACAAGAAAATCCTCGCGCGCAACGGCATCCGGCTGAACGTGCTCGAGTCCGACGGTTCGGATCAGAATCTGCAGCGTCTGCTGGACCCGAAGCAGCACGTCGATATTGCGCTCGTGCAAGGGGGGCTCGCCGACGGACTCGACACCTCGTCGCTGATGTCGCTCGGCAGCGTTTTCTATGTCCCGGTGGTCGTGTTTTACCGCGGCACGGGCGTGACCCAGCTTTCACAACTGGAAGGCAAGCGGATCGCCATCGGCCGCGAAGGCAGCGGCACGCGCCGGCTCGCGCTCAAGCTGCTTGACGCGAACGGCATCGAGCCTGACGGCGGCACCGTGCTGATGCCGAGCGACGGCCTGCAGGCCGCCACCCAACTGGTCGCGGGCGAGGTGGACGCGGCGATTCTGAGCGGCGACTCGGCCACGCGTGGTTTGATGCTGCGTCTGCTCAGGGTGCCCGGCATCTCGGTGATCAATATCGAGGAAGCGAGCGCCTATACGCGCCTCTTCCCGTATCTGGACCGGATCGACCTGCCGCCTGGCGTGCTGGATCTGAAACACAGGATTCCGCCGGAAACGGTGCATCTGATCAGCCCCACAGTTGAGCTGGTCGCGCGCACCAGCCTGCATCCGGCGATCTCGGATCTGCTGATCGAAGCGGCGCAGGAAGTGCACGGCAGGCCGGGTCTGTTGCAGCACGCGGGGCAGTTTCCGAATCCGGTTGCCCACGAATATCAGATCAGCGAGGACGCGCAGCGCTACTACAAGACCGGCAAGAGTTTTCTCTACCGCACACTGCCGTTCTGGCTGGCGAGCATCGGCGACCGCACGCTCGTGCTGTTGCTGCCCGTGGCGGTGCTGCTGTTTCCGACCATGCGCCTGATTCCCGCGATTTATGGCTGGCGGATACGTTCGCGGATCTACCGGTATTACGGTTCGCTGATTGCGATCGAACGCGACGCGCTCGCCCATTCCACCGACGAAGAGCGCAAGGCGCTCTTCGCGAAGCTGGATCAGATCGAGGCGTCGTTGAATCGGCTGCGCATGCCGCTCGCGTATGCCGATGCATTCTACGTGCTGCGCGAACACGTCGGCTTCGTGCGCAGCCGGCTGACGGCTGCGGAGCGGCAAAGCGGCACCCCGTAGCGGGGTGGCGGGGACGTCAGGCTGACGGAGTGGCCGGCGAAGCTGCCGGTTCCGCAACCGCCGCGCTGTTGGCGGACGGCTCCGTCGAGCTGGCCTGCGGCTTGCTGACGGACTCGTCGGGCGCGCTCGCCGCGGCGTCGGCCGGATCGGCCGCTGCCACCGGCGCTTCGGCCGCCGGCGCATCCGCTGCCACTGCCGCCGTCTTCGGCGCGCCCTTGCTTGCGCGGTGCGCTTGCAGGCGCTGCGCGCCCGCCGCTTCCTGTGCGGTGACCTTGCCCGCCTCGACGCCGGTCAGATCGACACGCGCCGCGCCTTCGACAAGACACTTCCAGTAGCGGCTGCCACGGCACCACGTCTTGATCGCGTCGCGCAGTTCGGCTTCGCTCAGCGACAGCTCCTTCGCGTGCGCGACGAGGTCTTCGAAGATGCCGATCTTCAACGGCAGCTTCGGCGCGGGGTTCTTCGGGAACGCAATCGGAAAGCGCTTCTGCAGACGCCCGATCGACTTGACGACCGGGTCCACTGGCCTGGCATCCGCCGCCGGCCTGGCTTGCGCCGCGGCTGCGGGCGCATCGCGGCGCGGCTCGGCGTTGTTGCGGGCAGGCTTCGCGCCCGGCCTGGAACCGGCCTTGGATGCAGGCTTTGAAGCAGACTTGGATGCCGGTCTGCCACCGGACTTGGCGGCAGGCGCAGATTCGGCGCGTGCAGCGGCCAGTTGCTTCTTCAGTTCAGCGAGTTGTTCGAAACCCATAGCGCACAATCGGTCGAGAAAGACAAGATTGTAGCAGCGTGTGGAAACGCGCTCATGACAACCCTACAAGCCGGGATTGGCATACCGCGCCGACGGCGCGCCGTGCGGCGCTGGCAGCCGGTGTTCCGGCCCGCTGCGCCGCATGTGCGCGCTTGATAAGCCGCAGACAAATCCCGCCTGCCGCCGCCCAGTTTGAATAAGCGAATGCAGCTCCTGGCGATCATTGCATCAAAGCGAAACGCGCACGCAATGCCCTGCTCAAGGCCAACCTGCCTGCAACGGCGTCAGGTTCTGACCGGCACGGGCGCCTCGGCATCGAGCGCCTTCAAACCGAACACCGCGACGCGCAAGCCGGGCCGCCCGTCGTTATTGCGCAGCGACAGTCCAAGCTGATGCCGCTCGGCGATCCGCGACACGATCGCGAGACCGAGCCCGCTGCCCTCGCCGCGCGCCTCCTCGCCGCGATAGAAGCGGTCGAACACGCGCTCCAGTTCGGCCTCCGGGATCCCCGAGCCGCTATCGACGACTTCGAAGCCGACCCGCTCGCCGGCGCGCTTGAGGATCACGTCGACGCGACCGCCGCGCGGCGTATGCCGGATCGAATTATTGATCAGGTTTCCTAATAGAACGCTCATCCCGTGCGGCTCGGCCAGCACCATGTAGGCGTCGTTAGGCGTGCGCGCGCCTTCGCATTCGAGGCCGAGATCGATCTCCTTCGTCTCCGCCAGCAGCGACAGATCGCCGACCGCCTGCTCGCCGATCCGCCGTAGACTCACCGGCACCATCGACGTGACCGGATGCGCGTCTTCGCGCGCCAGCATCAACAACTGCTGCACCAGGTGAATGATCCGGTTCACGCGCCCCTCGACGCGCTCTAGCGTCTGCCCCTCGCCCTTCAGCGAGCCGTCGCGCGAGGCCGCCTGCAGTTGCAGCTTCAGCGCGGCGAGCGGCGAGCGCAGCTCGTGCGCGGCATCGGCGATGAACGTGCGCTGCGCCTGCGAGGCCGTGTGCAGCCGTTCCAGCAGATCGTTCAGCGCCTGCACCAGCGGCTGGATTTCGACCGGCACGCTGCCGTCCAGACGCAGCGGTTCGAGCGAGTCGATCGAACGGGTCGACAGCGCGCGCGACAGGCCGCCGATCGGCCCGAGCCCGCGCGCGACCACCAGCAGCACCAGCACGATCGTCACCGGCACCAGCAGGGCCAGCGGCCACAGCGTGTGCAGCGCCAGCTTCAGCGCGAGATCCTCGCGCACCGAAACGGGTTGCGCCACCTGCACATAACGGTCTTTCTGGTCCACGCCGAACGTGCGCCAGTGATACTCACCGCGCTCGACCGTGTTGAATCCGTCCGGCAAGCGCGCCAGTACCGGCGCCCGCGTGGAGTGATAGATCAGCTCGCCGCCGCGGTCCCAGATTTCGATGACGATGCGGTCGTCGGCAAGGCCGCCGAGATCGGGGTCGCGATGTTCGCCGTCGCCCACGCCGGTCAGGTTCGACGGCAACGACAGCGCCACCGTGCGCAGTTCATAGTCGAACAGCTCACTGGCTTCCTCGCGCGCCGTGTGGAAGATGCCGAACGCCGCCACGGCCGCCGCCGCCGCCATGCCGAAGATCAGCCAGCCCAGCAGCCAGCGGCGAATCGACGTCATCAGCACCTCTTCAGACGGTAGCCCACGCCGCGCACGGTCACCACCTGCTCCGCGCCGATCTTGCGCCGCAAGCTGTGCACGTGGACCTCGATCGTGTTGCTGCCCACTTCCTCGCCCCAGCCGTACAGCTTCTCTTCCAGCTCAGCCTTGGTGAACACGCGCGTGGGCTCTTCGATCAGCGCCTGCAGCAGCGCGAACTCGCGCGGCACGAGCGGCAGCGGCGCGCCGTCCTTGGTGACTTCATGCGCGGCGGGGTCGAGCGTGAGTTCGCCGTGCGCGTACACCGGCTGCTTCTGGCCGGTGCGGCGGCGCAGCAGCGCGCGCACGCGCGCGGCCAGCTCGTCCAGATCGAACGGCTTGATCAGGTAGTCGTCGGCGCCGGCGTCGAGGCCGCGAATCCGTTCGTCGACGGCGTCGCGCGCGGTCAGGATGATGACCGGCGCGGACCCGCCGTTCTTGCGATATGCGTTGAGCACTTCGATGCCGTCCTTCTTCGGCAAGCCCAGATCGAGCAGCACGAGGTCGTACACGCCGTTGCCCAGCGACAGCTCCGCCGCGCGGCCGTCCGCGGCCCAATCGATTGCGTAGCCGGACCGGCGCATCGCGCCCAGCACCGTTTCCGCAATCATCTCGTCGTCTTCGACCAGTAGCAGGCGCATGGCCTCTTCTCCGTCCAGTTTGGACCGCACATTGTCCGGGCCGCCAGCTTAACGCTTGCTTATGGCTTCCTTGAGGCAACCTGACACTCGCCTGAGGAGGCGCTTAAGGGATAAGGGATTGCAAGGGATTTTCACGACCGGCTTGAATTGAACTTAAGGGTTACTTAAGCGCTTTCTCCGCAAACTCGGCTCCACTTCCGCGGCCTGCGCTCGCGGTTGCATCAACTTTTCCTTCAGGAGCCGGATTTTGCCCGTTTTCGACGCCGCCGCGGCGGCTTTCCCAGCGGTTTGCGAAGCGTCCGCGCCAACGCGCGCCTCAGTGGCCGCGCACCGCTCGCCACGACTGCGCGCGCTGGTGGCCGTCGGCGCGCTGCTGCTGGGCGGCTGCACGTGGTATCACCGCGAGCCGCTCGCGCCGCGCGACACGTCCACTTCCGCCCATTCGCTCGAACGCATCCAGATCGACGCGTCGCGCATGCCGCTGCCCGAGCTGGCCGCGCATCGTTTCGATCCGTCCGACGGGCTCGACATCGACGAAGTCGCGATGCTCGCGGTAGCCAACAATCCCGACCTCAAGCTGGCTCGCGACGATCTCGGCATCGCCCGCGCGCAGGCCTACTCGGCGGGGCTGCTGCCCGACCCGCAACTGAGCGTGTCGAGCGATTACCCCGGCGCCGCCGGCGCCACGCGCGCGTTCAATTATGGCCTGAGCATCGACGTGATGGCGATCGTGCTGCGCAGCGCGAACAAACAGTCCGCCGACGCGAGCGTCGCGAAGACCGATCTCGGCCTGCTGTGGCAGGAATGGCAGGTGGTCGCGCAGGCACGGCAGTTGTTCATCAAGACGCGCTTTCAGCAGGACACGCTGCCGCTGCTGCAACAACAGCGCGACCTCGCGCGCACGCGCTACGAACGGATGGCCGAAGCGCGCCGCGACGGCAATCTCACCGACGACACACTGACCGCCGCCCTCACCGCGTACAGCGACGCGCGCAAGCAATACACCGATGCCGAGCGCGCCGCGCAGCAGACGCGTCACGATCTCAACGCGTTGCTTGGCCTCGCGCCCGAAGTCCAGGTGCAACTGAGCGGCAAAGAGGACATTGCACCGGTGGCCGACCCCACGCTCGACGCCGCGCTCGCCTCCCTCGCGCAACGCCGCCCCGACCTGATCGCGTTGCAGGCGGGCTACGAAGCGCAGGAGCAGAAATATCGCGCGACGATTCTGAGCCAGTTTCCGAGCCTGTCGGTGGGCTTCGTACGCGCGCGCGACACCTCGAACATCTACACCAGCGGCTTCCAGATCAACCTGAGCCTGCCGATCTTCAACCGCAACCAGGGCAATGTCGCGATCGAAAAAGCCACCCGTCAGCGGCTGCGCGACGAATATCAGACGCGCCTGAACCAGGCTTACGCGGACGTCGCGCAGATGCGCGCGGACCAGGTGATCCTCACGCGGCAATTGCAGCAGACCGAAGCCGCGCTGCCCGATGTCGACCTCGCCGCCCAACATGCGGCCGCCGCCTACGCCGAACACAACCTCGCGCTCGGCGCGTACACCGACGCGCAAAGCGCCGCGCTCGCCAAACGCGTCGACGTGGCGACGCTGCGCGAGTCGCTCGCCGAACAGCGCGTCGGCTTGCAGGCGCTGCTGGGCAGCGCGATTCCCGACGCTTTCTCTTCCGCTCAGACCTTCATCGACACTCATGCGAAATAGTCCACACCCAAGGTCACGGCCGCGCGTCGCCGCCGTGGCGACCGCGTTCGCCTGTGCCGCGCTGCTGTGCGTGACGCTGCACGCCGTGAGCGCGGCTCATGCTGCCGGTGCCGCCGCTGCCGCTGCCGACGACACCGCCGACCAACCCGTCGTATCCGTCCAGACAGTTCGCGTGCAGCGCGCCGAGATCGCGCAACCGGTACGCGGCTTCGGTATCGTCGCCGCGTCCGCATCCAATCTCACGACCATCAATCTGCCCTACGTCGCGCGCATCGTGCAGATGCGCGTTCAGTCCGGCCAGACCGTCACGCGCGGCACGCCGCTCTTCGTCGTGCAGGCCGATCCGGCCGCCGTGCTCGCCGCCAACCAGGCGAAGAGCGCCGTCACGCTCGCGCAAGGCGAGCTGGCGCGTACGCAGTCGCTGTACGACAAGGGGCTCGCCACGCAGTCGCAACTCGCGAACGCCCGCAAGGCCGCCGACGACGCGCAGCAGGCCCTCGCCGCGCAGAATCAGACCGGCGTCGCGAGCGGCAACAAGGTGGTGACCGCGCCGCTCGACGGCGTGGTGCTGCAACTGTCGGCGGCTCAGGGCGACCAGGTGCAGGCCGGCGCGGCGATCCTGCAACTCGCCGGCGGCAATCCGAAGGACGCGCGCGCCAACGTGATGCTCGGCGTCGAACCGTCGGACGCGGGCGCGATTCACGCTGGCGACAGCGTCACGCTGCGCGGCCTGTCGACCGCGCTCGCCAACACGCCGGTCAACGGCCGCGTGGTGCTGGTCGGCGCAGCCGTCAATCCGCAGAGCCAATTGGTGGATGTCGGCGCGAACGTGCCGCTCGGCCAGAGCGCGTTCATTCCGGGCACGCGCGTAAGCGCCGAGATCGCGACCGCCAGCGGCACGTATTGGATCGTGCCGCGCGCGGCCGTGCTGAAGGACGACAAAGGCGCTTACGTCTTCCAGATCGCGCCGCAGAACAAGGCGCGTCGCGTCGCCGTGAGCATCCGGATCGAGAACGGCGACCGCTATGGCGTGGACGGTCCGCTAGACGCCGCCCAGGGGCTCGTGATCAGCGGCAACTATGAACTGAAGGACGGCATGCCGGTGCGCACCAGCGGAGGCGCACCGCGATGAACTTCGGTCAATGGATGCAGGCGCACCGCCGCTCGCTGCTGTTCGTGATCGCGCTGCTGGCGATCGCGGGCGCGCTGACCGCGTTCCGTCTGCCGATCTCGCTGTTCCCGAACGTCGCGTTTCCGCGCGCGGTGGTTTCGCTCGATGCGGGCGACCGCCCCGCCGAACAGATGGCCACGCTCGTCACGATGCCGGTCGAAGAAGCGCTGCGCCGCGTGCCGAACGTGCGCGACGTGGAGTCGAGGACCAGCCGCGGCGCGGCGGAAATCTCCCTGAACTTCGACTGGGGCACCGACATGGCGCAGGCCACGTTGCAGGCGCAGTCGGCCATCAGCGAGATTCTCGCGACGCTGCCGCCAGGCACCTCGATGCAGGTGCGGCGCATGGACCCGACCGTGTTTCCAGTGCTCGCGTACAGCCTCACTTCGACGCAGCAGTCGCTGTCCGCGCTGCACGATCTCGCGCAGTTCCAGATGCGGCCTTTGCTGTCGTCGGTGGAAGGCGTCGCGCGGGTCGACGTGACCGGCGGCGCGCAGGACGAATTCGAAGTCGCGGTCGACCCCGCTCGCCTCGCCGCGTACAAGCTGTCGCTCGCCGACGTCTCGAAGGCGATCGGCGCGCACAACGTGCTGATGGCCAACGGCCGCATCGAGGACCACGACAAGCTGTACCTCGTCATCACCAACACCACCATCACGCAGCTCGACGAATTGCGCAACGTGGTGGTGTCCGCCAACGGCGCGACGCAAATCCGTCTGGGCGACGTCGCGACGGTCCGCCAGGGCGTCGTGCCGCAATGGATGCGCGTCACCGCCGATGGCAAGGACGCCGTGCTGCTCAACGTCTACCAGCAGCCCGGCGCGAACAGCGTCGCGATGGCGAAGGCGATCCGCGCGAAGCTGGCCGACTTCCAGCGTCAGATGCCGCCGGGCGTGCATCTGTCGAACTGGTACGACCAGAGCGAACTGGTGATCGCGTCGGCCACCAGCGTGCGCGACGCGATCATGATCGGCGTGGTGCTGGCGGCGCTCACGCTGTTCGTGTTCCTGCGCAACTGGAAGATCACGGCGATCGCCGTCGCACTGGTGCCGGTGGTGATGGCCGCGACGATCCTGCTGCTCGACGTGTTCGGCATGGGCTTTAACATCATGACGCTCGGCGGTATGGCGGCCGCGGTCGGTCTCGTGATCGACGACGCGATCGTGATGATCGAGCACATCGTGCGGCGCATGCGCGAAGCCGGCGCGCGCGCGTTTCACGGCCGCGTGATGGCGGCGGCGCTCGAATTCACGCGGCCGCTGGCCGGTTCCTCGGCGGCGACGCTGATCATCTTCGTGCCGCTCGCGTTTCTGTCGGGCGTGACGGGCGCGTTTTTCAAGGCGCTCTCGGTGACGATGGCCAGCGCGCTGTTCATTTCGTTTCTCGTCACGTGGCTCGCGGTGCCGATTCTGTGCGACCGCTGGCTCAAACCGAAAGACGCCGAGGAGCACGCGGATACCCGCTTCGCCGCGTGGCTGAACCGGCGTTACGCGACGCTGGTCGAGCGCGTCACCACGAAGCCCGTGCTCGTGCTGCTCGGCGTCGTGCCGCTGATCGTGGTGGCCGCGTTCGCGTTCACGCGGGTAGGCAGCGGCTTCATGCCGAGCATGGACGAAGGCGGCTTCGTGCTCGACTATCACACCGAACCGGGCACCTCGGTGACCGAGACCGACCGGCTGATGAAGCAGATCGAGAGCATCATCCGCGCGAATCCGAATGTATCGACCTATTCTCGCCGCACCGGCGCGGGTCTCGGCGGCGATCTGAACGAGCCCAACAAGGGCGACTTCTTCATGCGGCTGAAGTCCGGCCAGCGCGAGCCGATCGACACAGTGATGGAAGAAATCCGCTCGCAGGTCGAGGCGCGAGTGCCCGGCGTGAGTATCGAACTCGCGCAGCTGATGGAGGACCTGATCGGCGACCTGACGGCGGTGCCGCAACCGGTGCAGATCAAGATCTTTTCCGACGACGCGAACACGCTCGACACCACCGCGCGCAAGGTTGCCGCGCGGATCGGCAAGATTCAGGGCGTGGTGGATGTGAACGACGGCATCAACCCCGCGGGCGACGCGCTCGAACTGCACATCCTGCCGGCCGCGGCGGCCGCCGAGGGCATGGACCCGCAATCGATCGCGCAGGCCGTGTCCGACATGGTCGAAGGCAACGTGGCGACACAGTTCCAGAGCGGACCGAAAACGGTCGGCGTGCGCGTGCGGGCGGTCGGCGCGCTGAAACTCACGGATACGCAACTGGGCCAGTTACAGATCCGCGCGCCGGACGGGCATCTGTTCGCGCTGAATCGCGTCGCCGATCAGGTGACGGTGACGGGCCAGCCGGAGATCAGCCGCGACAACCTGAAGCGGATGGTCGCGGTGACCGCGCGTATCGATGGGCGCGATCTCGGCTCCACCATCGCCGACGTGCAGAAGGCGCTCGGCGACGGGACCCTGCTGCCCACAGGCGTCTACTACGAACTGGGCGGCTTGTACCAGCAACAGCAGATCGCCTTCAAGGGCTTGCTGACCGTGTTCGGCGCCGCGATCGCCCTGGTGTTCGGCTTGCTGCTGTTTCTGTACGAGCGCTTTCGCGTCGCGCTGTCGGTGCTGGCGATGCCATTGCTGGCAGCGGGCGCGGTGTTCATCGGCCTGTGGGTCACCGGCATCGAGCTGAACATCTCGGCGATGATGGGGATGACGATGATCATCGGCATCGTCACCGAGGTGGCGATCTTCTATGTGTCGGAGTTGCAGGCGCTGGTGCGCGACGAGGAGATGCCGTTCGACGAAGCGTTGCGAAGCGCCGGCCGCAACCGCCTGCGTCCCATTGCGATGACGACGATCGCCGCGATCCTCGCGCTGCTGCCGCTGGCGTTCGCGCTCGGGCAAGGCTCGGCGATGCAGCAGCCGCTCGCGATCGCGATCATCTCCGGGCTGATCGTGCAGTTGCCATTGGTGCTGTTGCTGCTGCCGGTGCTGCTGAAGCTGTTGATGAAGCAGCAGCCTATATAACGCGCGGTTTTTGCCGCGTGCACGCGGGCGCGCTGGCTTGCGCGTTGCGTCCTGGTTGGTCCGTTCACGGCATGTCGTCGACGGACCCGCCCGCCATCAAACTCAAAAGCCGCTACGCCAAGACGTCCGCAAATCCGCCGATTCGCGCGCCCGACGCGCGAATCGCGGCGGCGACCTTCGGCGAAAGCAGCGCCTGCAATTCATCGGCGTGCCGGTAGTTCCGCATGCCGTCGCTCAACGGGAGGTCGCCCGCGAGCGCGGGATGGCAATAGATCTCGCCCACGCCGTGCGGCAGATCGGCCAGCGCCGCGAGCCACGCAGCCTCGTCCATGCGCCCGCTGCCGGTGATTCCAACCACATAGTCGTTGTGCGCGATCCCCGCGCGATCGAGGCGCGCCCTCACCCGCGCGACCCACGGCTTCAACCACAGCGGCGCGTTCGCCTCGAACGGCAGGCGCATCGCCTTCATCCCGTACTCGCGGCCGATCGCGAGAATCAGCCCGAGCACCGTCGGATGCAGATGAAAATGCTTGTGCGTGTTCACGTGATCGAGCGTCAAACCGGTTTGCGCAAACGCGTCGAACTGCGCGCGAATCTCGCGCGCGAGCTGTTTGCGCACATGCGGCAGGAAGAAAAAGCGCATGCCGTCGCGCACCATGTTGTCGCCGAAGCGGCCATGCTCGTCGAGCAACGCGCGAATCGATGCGCGCGGCAGGAGCGCGGCGCCGTCAGCCAGCACCAGATGCAGACCAACCCGCAGTTGCGGCAACTCGCGCGCGCGCGTCACGGCGTCGCGCGCGGCCGGCGCGCCGATCATCAGGCTCGCGGCGCTCAGCACGCCGTGGCGATGCGCGCGTTCGACCGCCAGATTCACGCGCGCATGCAGACCGAAATCGTCGGCGGTCACGATCAGCCCGCGCGGCCTAACCGCCATCCGACACCTCCATCGCATCCATCACGTTCGGACGCCTCCTGCGCGCGAGCGACGCAGCGGACGTTTCCAGCGGCACGCGCGCGCCGCGCCACGTCACATGCGAGCCGAACGCACCGGTGCACCATTGCAACGCCAGCAGCAGATCGCGCAACGGCACGAGCGGCAGATCGCGCCAGAACGTGCGTTCGTGCCTGGCGGCGCGCAGATGCAGCAGCAGACGCGCGCCCAGGCCGACCGCCGTGGCGGCTGCGCTCGCGAGCGCGAGCGTGACCGCACCGTGTGCGCCATGGCACGCGCTCGTCGCGAGGGATGCGCTCAGCCCCGCGCCGGTCAGCAGCCACGGCGTCGGAAACGTGATGACCAGCGACGCGAAACCCAACGGGTTCACCGAACGGATCGTGCGCAGCCAGCGCGTTTCACGCTGCCATAGTGCGCCGAAGGTCGGCTCGATCACATCGGTGGCGACCATCACGCGCGAGAGCACCGTCTGCAGCCCCAGCGCGCGCACGTGTTCGGCCAGCCAGTAATCGTCCGCGAGACAGTTTTTCAGCGCGTCGAAACCGCCGATGCGTTCGAGCGTCGCGCGGCGCAATGCCAGCGTCGCGCCGAAGCCGAAGCGGCGCGAGCCCGCCACATGCGCGACGCGCACCGACGGCGCGAACCATTCATTGATGAAGAGCGCGCCCACGCGCGGCCAGAACCCGCCGACGCCACGTGCGACATACAGACACGTGACGACACCCACGCGCGGGTCCGCGAGCGGCGCGGCGACGCTGTCGAGATAATCGGCTTCGACGGCGATGTCGCTGTCGGCGATCACGATCACGTCGTGACGGGCTCGCCCCGCCATGTTGATCAGATTGCTGACCTTCAGATTGCTGCCATGCACGCGCGTGTCGATCGCAAGCTCGATGTCGCACGCCGGGTAGGCGGCCTGCAAACGGCGCACCACCGCGATCGCGGGATCGTGCGGCGACGACACGCCGAGCACCAGCTGGAAATGTCCGTGGCGTTGCTCGCAGAAGGTCCGCAGATTTTCGTAGAGACGCGGCTCGGCGCCGCACAGCGGTTTGAGCACGCTGACGCCGACCCGCGCAAACGGCTGCGCGGGCTGCGACGCACACGACGCGGAGGCACGTGGAAGATCAGAGGACTTGGCCCGCGTGGTCGAGCTGTAGCGGCGCGTGCCGAAGAATGGCATCGCCAGCGCCGCCGTCGTCGCGTAGACCGCGGCGCCGGCGCAGCCAATCAGCACAATCCATTGGCATAGGGTCCATGCGTGCGCCGCCATCGTCCGTTTCCGTCAGTGCCCGGCCAGCACGAACGGTCGACCCGTCAGCCGCAGATGAAGAATGACGAGCCAGCGGCGCGGACAATCCGAGGCCACCTCGACCGGCCACGCGGCGCGCCCGGCGGGGATTGTGTGATGGCTTTTGACGGAGACCTCGAAGGCGGCCTGCGCGAATTCGCGCGTTACGATCACGCCGCCGACGATCACCGCGATCGCGAGCAGGCGGAACGGCGTGGTCGAGAAGAACTGCTGCGACACCGGCAATACCAGCAGCACGATGCAGACCACGGCCTCGGCGCCCACGGCCGTGAGCGATGCGACCAGCAGATGGGCTCGCAGCATGTCGACGGTGACTGGCTTCATAACGTGGCCTCGTGACCTGACGGAACGCACGGCGCTATTCATCGGCATAAAAACACCGGTCGATAGGATTGCGTCGGTGTCCTTACGATCAAGCTGCAAGAACCTGACAAAAGTAATCGATAGAAGTGGCTGACAACAACGCCGCTTCACGCTCTTCACCACTACTCGAACCGGGCTGTTGAGGGGGGATACTATCCATTCAAGCTGAAGGAAACCTTAAGCATGCGCACGGTATAAAGCGGATCATCAAGGGGCTGGTTAAACTTCGCCTGCATGTATCGGCGCTTGCGTAAAAACGCTTACAGTTATGCAATAAAACATTCGAAACGGAATCCCACATGCGCGTACTCCTCGTAGAAGACGACGAACTGATCGGCTACGGCATCGAAGCCGGACTGCGTCAGGCAGGCTTCACAGTCGACTGGGCGCGCGACGGCCACAAGGCCGGTCTCGCGCTCGACACCACCGCGTATGCGCTCGTGGTACTCGACCTCGGCTTGCCGCTCGTGTCCGGCATGGAACTGCTCAAGCACCTGCGCGACGAGGGCAACGACGTGCCGGTGCTGGTGCTGACCGCGAAGAGCACGGTGGTCGATCGCGTCGGCGGTCTGGAAGCCGGTGCCGACGACTACCTCGGCAAGCCCTTCGACCTGACCGAGCTGATTGCCCGTTGCCGCGCTTTGCTGCGCCGCGCGCAAGGCCGCAGCGTCGAGTTGATCCACTATCAGGACCTCACCGTCAACCCGGCCGCGCAAACGGTCGCAGTGGGCACGACGCGAGTGCCGCTCACCTCGCGCGAATGGGCGATCCTGCTGCAGTTGCTGACCAATCAGGGAATTCCGCAGTCGCGCTCGCGGCTCGAAGAAAGCCTGTATGGCTGGCAGGAAGAGATCGAAAGCAACGCGATCGAAGTGCACGTGTCCAATCTGCGCAAGAAACTCGGCGCGGGATTGATCAAGACCGTGCGCAATATCGGCTACGTGATGGAGAAAGCGTGATGGGCGCGTCGATTCGCCGGCGCCTGTCGCTGCTGGTGCTCGCGAGCATCGCGCTGATCTGGGGCATCGCGCTCGTGTCGAGCTATCGTCAGGCGTCGCGCGAAGTCGGCGAATGGGAAGTGGCGCGCCTCGCGGAACTCGCGCAGATCCTCGCGCTGCTCGATCAGCGCAATCTGACCACGCTCGCCAACGCGCGCATCGATGTGCGCGAAGAAGAAAAAGGCGGCGATCCCGGCGCGAGCGATCTCGACGACGACGACACGCTGCCGCGCGACGCCCTCTTCCAGGTGCGCGCCGTGAACGGCGTGGTGCTGGCGGGCAGCCCGCAGTTGCGCGCCCTCAGCGCGTGGGATCTGCCGGTGCCGCCCGCGAGCGGCGCGCAAGACATCACGCTGGGCGGCCAGATGTATCACACGTTCACGCTGCGTAACACCACACTCGGCCATACGGTGCGCGTATTCGAACCGGCCAACACGCGCAGCGACCTGGTGAGCGGCGTCGCGAGCCGGATCGCGCGGCCCACGCTGATTGCGCTACCGGTGCTGGCGTTGCTGGTGTGGTTCAGTATCGGCTGGAGTCTCGCGCCGCTCAAGGTGCTGTCGGACGCAATCCGCTCGCGCGACATCAACCGGATGGAGCCGGTCGACATCGGCCACGCGCCGACCGAGGTGCGGCCGCTCGTCGATGCGATCAACCTGATGCTGTCGCGTTTGCAGAATTCGCTGGAACGCGAACGCGCGTTCACCGCCGACGCCGCCCACGAACTGAAGACACCGCTTGCAGCGATCAAGGTACAGGCGCAGGTCGCGCTGGGCGAGCAGAACACGGCATTGCAGCGGCTCGCGATGGAACGCGTGGTGCAAGGCGTGGACCGCAGCGCGCGGCTCGCGGAGCAGTTGCTGTTGCTCGCGCGTCTGGACGTGCAAGAGAAGGTGTCGACGGTGCCGCTCAAACCGGCGAGCGTCGCGAAAAACACGTTGCTCGCGAACGAGCGCTACGCGCAGCAGAAGAACATCAGCGTGATGCTGATTGGCGACATGCGCGCGGAGATTAATGCGGAGCCGGTGCTGATCGGCATCCTGCTCGACAATCTGCTGGACAACGCGATCAAGTACGGGCGCAACGGCGGCAGCATCGAAGTCGCAGTGCGGCATGCCGACGACCGCGTGCAGCTCACCGTGCGCGACGACGGCCCCGGCGTTGCGCCGGACGATCTCACGCGCCTGACCAATCGCTTTTTCCGCGCAACCGGCAATCAGGCCACCGGCAGCGGCCTGGGTTTGTCGATCGTCGCGCGCATCGCCGAGCATTTCGGCGCGCGGCTGCATCTCGGCACGGGCATCGGCGAGCGGGGCCTTGCGGTCGAGGTGTCGTTTCCCGCGTATGCGGCGGCTGAGGCGCCCGCACACTGACGCGCTGACAACGCTCGCGCGCGCTGCTAGCGCCGGCTCGTCTCGCGCACGGCGGACCGCGATTGGGCCACCGCGCGTGCGCCCCGCTGCCCATGCACGAGCGTGCGATTGGACGACTCGGCGAACTGCCACGCGATCAGGCCGGGCACGAACACCAGCAGATCGCGAATGCGCCGCGCGGCGGCGAGCGCAAGGCAGGTGGACGGATCGAGCCCGAGCGCGCCGCCGACCAGAATGAAACCGCCTTCCTGCACGCCCAGTCCGCCGGGCACGAAGAACGCTGCGCTGCTGATCGCCTGGATCAACGATTCGATCACGACCGCTTCGACAAGGGTGACGGGCACACCGAGGAAGTGCAGCGCGAGCCAGATCTGCAGCGAGGTCAGGAAACACTGCAACGGCTGCCAGAAGAACAGATAGCGCAGCACCACGGCGCGCCGCCGCCAGATCAGCTTGATCGACTGATCGATCTGCGCCGACTGCCCAACCAGCGCCGCGAGCTTGCCGCTCGTCATGTGATTGAGCACGCGCGTGATGCGCTCGAATGGATTCGCGTGCTGAACGAGCGCGAACAGCAGCAGCAGCGGCGCGAGGACCACGACGCCCCACGCCAGTTGCCCTGCAAGCCGCAGGGTGTCCGACTGCGCGTGCGCGAACAGGAAGCCGATGCCGACCATCGTGAACAGCAGCTGGCTAATTACCGTGAGCTGCATATCCACGATGATGCTGCCCATTGCCGTCGACGGCCGCACGCCCCAGCCTTTGAGCATGCGGAACGCGATGACTTCGCCGCCGACCCGCGCGACCGGCAGCATGCTGTTGACCGATTCGCGCACCCACACCAGATGCAGCATCTTCAGAATGCTGGGCCGGTTCGCGCCGCGAATCAGCGAACGCCAGTCGCATGCGTTGGCGAGCATCGGCAGCACGTGCACGAGCGCCGCCACCACGAGGCCGGCGCCGGCGGCCCTTAGCGCGCCGAGCACGGCGCCGGGGTTGTCGCGCCAGACGAGCCAGAGCGACAGCAGCAAGCCCACTAATGCGGCGACGCGGCCAAGATGTTTCATCACGCGGCCACCTCGTGCGCGTGCTTTACTGTCATCGGCACTGCCACCGCCACTGCCTTGCCGCCGTCTCGCGGTTCGAAAAAGAAACCTTGCATCATTACCGACCCAACCTGCCGTTAATCCGTCATTCGTCGCGTGCTGCCGACAGCAGACCGTCGCCGTCCACCTTAAAGCTGAAGCCCCGCCAGATCACACGCGACGACCGGAAACTCGCGACGAAAATCGCAAACGATACGATATCCCATAACGGCATCAGCCACATGTCGCGGGAGCGCACCCGCAACGCGCGATCGGTGAGCAGTTGCAGCGCAAGCCGCGCGCACACGGCGACGAGCGCGAGCGGCCAGGTCCAGATCGCGCCGCCCGAAAACGCAACGGCAAGCAGCGCGAACGCGAGCGGATGAATCAGCGCCGAGCCCAGATGCCCGAGCGGATCGATATGGCGAATCGTGCGGCTCCAGCGCAGTTCATGCGCGATCAGCTGCGTCGCGCTCGCTTCGACGCACGCATGCGCGATCGGGAACGGCGGAATCACCACCTTCTCGCCAATCATGCGCACCGCCTCGCCGATCGCGTGGTCCTCGGCGAGATGCCGCACGAACGGCGTGAAGCCGCCGATTTTTTCGTACGTGTCGCGCCGCATCGCGATGGTCTGCCCCAAGCACGGCCGCGCGAGCCCGACCGCCAGGCCGGTCACCACGCTGGGCAGGAACTGGTAGTTGGTGGCCCTGACCGACAGCCGCGGCCAGAAGCCCGGATCGGGTTGCCCGTGATACGCGCAGGTGACGAGCCCGACATCCGGCTTCTGCAATTCGCCGATCACGTTGCGCAGATAATCGGGCGCGACGCTCACGTCGCTGTCGGCGAACACCAGCACGTCGTGCCGCGCGTGCGGCACCATGTTGAGGATGTTGCTGATCTTGCGGTTAGGGCCGTACAGACGCGCATCGGCCACCACGGTGATGTCCGCTTCCGGGTGCAGCCGCCGCAGTTCGTCGACCGCTTGCAGCGCCGGGTCGGTCGAGTCGTGCACGCCGAACACGAATTGCATTGGTCCAGGGTAGTCCTGCAAGCAGAAACTCGACAGATTGGCGAGCAGCGCCCATTCGCTACCATGCAGCGGCTTGACGATCGTGACCGGCGGAAAACTGGCCGGTTCGGCGACCGGCCGGGCAAAGAAACGCCCGATCAGCGCGCCGGCCAGCACGGTGTAGCCGATGCCGAACACAGCCGCCGCCGCACACGCGTAGGCCAGCGTGACGGCGAGCAGATGCGTGGCGCTCACGCTTGATGGGCGCGCAGGAAGCGGAAGAATTCGACGCCTTCACGCAAGCGCCGTTTCATCATGTCCCAACTCGTGAACATCTCGCGCAGGATTTCCCAGATTTTCGACGGCCGGAAATAGAAGCGCTTGTAGAAGTTTTCGAGCTGGTGATACATCTCGTCGCGCGACAGATGCGGATAGCCGATCGCCGCCAGCTGCACGCCTTCCTTGCTGACGAGATTGATGACCTTGTTCTCCGCGAGCCAGCCGTTCTCGACCGCCTGGTTATAGAGCACGGTGCCGGGATACGGTGCGGCGAGCGACACCTGGATGGTCAGCGGATTGACCTCTTTCGCGTACTCGATGGTCTTCTGAATCGTTTCCGGCGTCTCGCCCGGCAAGCCCAGAATGAAGGTCCCGTGAACCTTGATGCCGAGCGTGCGGCAGTCTTTCGCGAAGCGCCGCGCCATATCCGTGCGCAAGCCCTTCTTGACGTTCACCAGGATCTGATCGTCGCCGGATTCATAGCCGACCAGCAAGAGGCGCAGGCCGTTTTCCTTCATGATCTTCAGCGTCGAGTAAGGCACGTTCGCCTTGGCGTTGCACGACCACGTCACGCCCAGCTTGCCCATACCGCGTGCAATCTCTTCCGCGCGTGGCTTGAAGTCGGTGAACGTGTCGTCGTCGAACATGATCTCCTTGACTTCGGGCATGTTGTCGCGGATCCACTTGACCTCTTCGAGCACGTGCTCGACCGAACGCGTCCGATAGGCGTGGCCGCCGACGGTGTGCGGCCACAGGCAGAACGTGCACCTCGAGCGGCAGCCGCGGCCCGTGTAGAGCGACACGTACGGATGTTTCAGGTAGCCGTTGAAGTAGTTTTCGATCTTCAGATCGCGCTTGTAGACCGGCGCGACGAACGGCAACTCGTCCATGTTCTCGAGGATCGGACGCGCTTCGTTATGCTCGATCGAACCGTCCGCCGCGCGATAGCTCAAGCCTTTGATCTGCGCGAACGGCACGCCTTCGGCGACTTCCTTGCAGGTGAAATCGAATTCTTCACGGCCTACGAAGTCGATCGCCTCGGTCGCGGTGAGCGAGTTGTGCGGATCGACCGCGACCTTGGCGCCGACCATACCTATCAATAGCGACGGCTTGCGTTCCTTCAGATGCTGCGCAAACATCGCGTCAGTGGGAAAGGAAGGGGTGCTGGTGTGGATGATGACGAGATCGTATTGCTGCGCGAGATCGAGCGTCTCATCGACCGACGCGCCATTCGCGGTCGCATCGAACACGCGGCTGTCGGGAATCAGAGCGGCAGGCTGTGCAAGCCAGGTGGGATACCAGAACGACTTGACTTCACGTTTCGCCTGGTAGCGCGAACCCGCGCCGCCGTCGAAACCGTCGAAAGACGGCGCCTGCAAGAACAGAGTTTTCATGAGTGCTCCAGCGAGCCTGAACGGCGCTTTCAGTATTTTGTCGGGGAAGCTAATAGAACCATGAGTCGCGTAGGGGCGAGTCGTGGCGCAAATAGTACGGAGCAAAGCTGAAGGAAACCTGAAGAATAATACTGCGTTCCCGCTGCTTGCGGCATTGTTCTCATGTTTAGTTTCAAGTGACGGGCGCTTGTCTTTTCGTTGTGGTATTAGGGAAAAATGCGCGTTGTGCGGCCGTTGCCAGGCTCACGGGACGACGTGTCTTGCCCAATCGAGCCAGCCGAGATTGAGGGCAGCGTTTACCACTACGCCGAGTGCCGACGCGATGGCCGCGATCATGGTCCAGAATGCCGAGCGCCGCGCACTCAGCGCCGACGTGTGCGCGGCCGTGGCCGCATCGCGCGACGCGCTCGCCGCCGCCTGCGCGATGTGCGAGGACGACTCCATCTGCGCGAGCGACTTCAGCGCGAAGCCGCGCTCTTCGTCCTGTTTCGCCGTGCGCGCTTCCTGATCCTTTTCGAACAGGTAGCGATAGCAGAATGGTGTGAGTGGATGATCGGGGTTCTGCGCGGCGAAATACCTTGCATAAGGTTCGCCGCCGTTGTCGGTGATCTGCTGGTATGCGCTGTCCTTGTCCACGAAGGCGTCCCTTTCGGCAGGCCGCGCGGCGGCGGCCGTTGACATGATCGTGCCACACTCGCTGCGTTGTGCTGCGCACTCACCCTGATTCGATTCACGCTGCAGTGCGTCATTGCAGCCGGACATCATGGGATCAGTATTCAGGTGTCACAGCGCCTGGGTGCCAGGTCCTCTGCATTAAGCGCGCAGTTCGTCTTCCCCTTTCATAGCGCCTGCTGAAGCTCGACTACGCGTATTACTCACCGGAGCGCCTCGTCATCAGGCGCAAAGGCTGGCTGGAACAGGCACTCGCGGACGTGCGCGATGAATTGCTCGAAGGGATTGGGGCCGCGTCGAACGGCCGGGCTTGACGGATGTAGATATAGCGGGCGATGTCGCGGCAACCAGACCCCCGCAACTACCCGGCAACGGCGCGCCGACTTTCGTAGCAACTTTCCCGGCAATTTCGCGGCTAGCTCATGGCAACGCGGCCGGCCCCACGCCCCAACGCGCGCGGGCCGGCCACCCTCCTTCGTCAGACCGGCTTGATGTCCGCCGCCTGCTTACCCTTCGGCCCCTGCTTGATTTCAAAGCTGACCTTCTGGTTTTCCTGCAGCGACTTGAAACCCTCGGAGCGAATCTCCGAGAAATGCGCGAACAGATCTTCACCACCGTCATCGGGCGTGATGAAGCCAAAGCCCTTCGCGTCGTTAAACCACTTCACTGTACCGGTAGGCATGTCGATTCCTCGTGTGGATCGGGGTTGATTGAGTTGCAGTCGCTTTCTTCGGGCCGCCGCTTTCGAATCTTGCGTCGCGCTCCGTTCAGGTCGGCTGGTGCCTGGCTGGCGCCTCGCCGATGCCTGCTCGAAGCCGCTCCGGCAAGATCCACGGCCGCGGGCTCGGGCCTTTTGCCATCACCGCAACTGCCACTGCCGCTTGACTGTACGCCTCTTTGCGCGACGCCGCATCGACCGATTTTCCAGCGCCGCGACATCAGCCTCGCAAGCGGCGTGCCGCCCCTCGCAACCGAGCCCGCATCCGATGCGATCGCGCGCAATCAGATAAGATGATTGCTATCGGCAGTCCATCCATGGCCGCGCACGTTTCGTCTGCTTGCTCCACGACTGCGCAGGCTGTCGTTTTTTCCCATACACAGGAACCCAGCATGGCCACTTCGAGCTATACCGATACCCGACTTCTGATCAACGGCGAATGGTGCGACGCCGCCAGCGGCAAGACCCTCGACGTCATCAATCCGGCCACCGGCCAGGCCATCGGCAAAGTGGCCCACGCCGGCATCGCCGACCTGGACCGCGCGCTCGAAGCCGCGCAGCGCGGCTTCGAAGCATGGCGCAAGATTCCGGCGAACGAGCGCGCCGCGACCATGCGCAAAGCCGCCGCGCTGGTGCGCGAGCGCGCCGCCGACATCGGCCGCCTGATGACGCAGGAACAGGGCAAGCCGTTCGCCGAAGCGCGCGTCGAAGTGCTGGCCGCCGCCGACATCATCGAATGGTTCGCCGACGAAGGGCGCCGCGTGTATGGCCGGATCGTGCCGTCGCGCAACCTCGCCGCGCAGCAACTGGTGCTCAAGGAGCCGATCGGCCCGGTCGCGGCGTTCACGCCGTGGAATTTCCCGGTCAACCAGGTGGTGCGCAAGCTGAGCGCGGCGCTCGCCTGCGGCTGTTCGTTCCTCGTGAAGGCGCCGGAAGAAACCCCGGCGTCGCCGGCGGCGCTGTTGCGGGCATTCGTCGAAGCCGGCGTGCCGGCGGGCACGGTCGGCCTCGTGTTCGGCGATCCGGCTGAAATTTCCAGCTACCTGATTCCGCATCCGGTGATCCGCAAGGTCACGTTCACCGGCTCGACGCCGGTCGGCAAGCAACTGGCCGCGCTGGCCGGCTCGCACATGAAGCGCGCGACGATGGAGCTGGGCGGACATGCGCCGGTCATCGTGGCTGAAGACGCGGACGTGGCGCTCGCCGTCAAGGCGGCCGGCGGCGCGAAATTCCGCAACGCGGGCCAGGTGTGCATCTCGCCGACCCGCTTCCTCGTGCACAACAGCATCCGCGAAGAGTTCGCCGCGGCGCTGGTCAAGCACGCCGAAAGCCTGAAGCTCGGCGACGGTCTCGCGGAAGGCACGACCCTCGGGCCGCTCGCCAATGCGCGCCGCCTGAGCGCAATGAGCAAGGTGCTGGACGACGCGCGCAAGACCGGCGCGACGGTGGCGACGGGCGGCGAACGGGTGGGCTCGGAAGGCAACTTCTTCGCGCCGACCGTGCTGACCAACGTGTCGCTCGAAGCGGACGTGTTCAATAACGAGCCGTTCGGCCCGATCGCGGCGATTCGCGGCTTCGACAAGCTCGAAGAAGCGATCGCCGAAGCCAACCGTCTGCCGTACGGCCTCGCGGGCTATGCGTACACGAAGTCGTTCAGCAACGTGCATTTGCTGTCGCAGCAGATGGAAGTCGGCATGCTGTGGATCAACCAGCCGGCCACGCCTTCGCCGGAAATGCCGTTCGGCGGCGTGAAGGATTCGGGCTACGGCTCCGAAGGCGGCCCGGAAGCCATGGAAGGCTATCTGGTCACGAAGGCGGTGTCGGTGATGTCGGCTTAAGGCCTTTGAGGCCTGCAAGCGCGGGCTGAGGCTGGCTGAGGCAAGCCATTTGGCCCGCGCTATTTCGAATCGCCCTACCGGGTCCGCGAGCCTTCGCTCGCGGACCTTTTTTATTGCCCTGAACGACACCCCTTCCCGATCCATGCAGCCCACGCTGACCGGCACGACCGTCGAACTCCGCCCGCTTCGGCCCGACCACGCGCAAGCGCTGCTCGACGCCGCCGCGGACGGCGAACTATGGAACCTGAAGCTTGCGGTGGTGCCGGGGCCCGACACCGTCGGCGGCTACATCGCGACCGCGCTCGACGCACGCGCGGCCGGCACCGTGATGCCGTTCGTCATCGTGCTGCGTGAGAGCGGCGCGATTGTCGGCAGCACGCGCTTCTGGAAGATCGATCGCGCGAACCGCAAGCTCGAAATCGGTCACACGTGGTTGAGCGAGTCGATGCAACGCTCGGCGGTGAACACCGAGGCGAAGTATCTGCTGCTGACGCACGCGTTCGACGCCATGCAATGCGTGCGCGTGCAGTTCACGACCGATGAGCTCAACGAGAAGTCACGCGCGGCGATTCTGCGCATCGGCGCGAAACAGGAAGGGGTGGTCCGGCATGAACGGATCATGCCGGATGGGCGCAAGCGCAACTCGGTGCGCTTTAGCATCATCGATGATGAATGGCCCGCGGTGAAGGAAATGCTGGCAGCGAAGCTCGCGCGGTAACCAACGCGCCGTCATTCATGGCCCGTTCTCTCCTGCTATCGAAGGCAAACGGGCCATTCCATCCCACCCAACCTCAAACGTGCGCGTCCCGCTCATTGAGCTGCGCCGGCTGCGCCGTCGCGAACTCCTCGCGCAAAGCGCCGCGTGCGTGATGGCGACGCACCCACAGCGCGGTGAGAATCGGCACGAGGATAGCGGTCACGAGGCAAGCGGTCGCGACCATCGCGGTAGCGGCCGGCACCAGCGGCTTGAAGCTCGGAATCATGTCGCCGATGATCGCCGGATTCGCCACCGCAGCCCCCGCCGTCGACGACGCCGCCAGCCCTGCTGCCCCATTGCCGCCCGCGATCCAGCGGTCGGCGAGAATCAGCGGAATGCCCGTCACAACGATCACCGCGAGACCGAGCACGACGCCCGGCAAGCCGCTCGTGACAATCACGTTCAGGTCGATCCCGTTGCCGAGCGCGAAGCCGAAGAACGGAATCAGCGGATGCACGCAGCGGCCGAACAGTTCGCGCAGATCGCTGTCGAAATTGCCCAGCGCGAAGCCGATCAGAAACGGCAGCACCGCGCCGACGAAGAGCCGCGGCTCGAAGAACGCGACGCCCGTCGCGCCCAGAATGATCATGCTGACGAGCGGCCCAGACTCGACCGACATCAGCACGAACGCGCCCGCCTCTTCCTTGGTCCCGTATTGCTGCATCACCGCCGCATAGAGACCGCCGTTGGTCATGTCCATCGACGTCGTGATCGCGAGGATCGACAGCCCGGCGAAGAGCCCGGTCTTGATGCCGTCCACCGGAATGAAGCGCGCGGCGATCAGCGTCACGATCCACGCCACCACCATCTTGGTCGCGAGCAGCGTGCCCGACTTGCGCAGCACGGTGCCCGTCGCCCGCAAGTCGATCGTCGCGCCCATGCAGAAGAACCACACCGCCAGAATCGGCACGGTGCCGGTGATCAGTCCGTTGGTGAACGACCCGAAGTACTTGCCCGCGCCCGGCGCGAACGTGTGGACACAGGCGCCGAGCAACAACGGCACCAGCATCAGGCCGCCAGGAATGCGGTCGATGACCTTCTTGATCTTCATGCCTCCTCCATGGACTTTGCGTCCTGTTGGTCGGGCGGATCACCCGGGGTAAAGGTCCCGGTCTGATGCCGGACTGCTCCCTTTCGGCGCAATATAGCATCGTGAAAGGAACGCCGTTCCGATTCTCTTTCAAATTTATGCTCATCGTTTACCCGCGTGCTTTCGGCAAGCCTTGTCGGGCTTGCCACACCAATGCAATATTTTCGGACCACTGTTCCGAAACTGGCATTCTGCGCTACAGTCCTGACCAGAACGGCGCTGCCGTACGCGTGCGGCAGCGCGCCCGGGATCGAATCCAACGGAGACAAAACATGGAAGTGAGACAGGCCATCAACAGCGAATACGCAAAGACGCTCGACACCGCCGGATTGCGTAAGGAGTTTCTGGTCGACCAGGTGTTCGAGCAGGATGCGCTGAAGCTCACCTATAGCCACGTCGACCGGATCATCGTCGGCGGCGCGTGGCCGGCGACGCGCGCGGTCGAGGTGCCCGGCTCGCTCGGCAAGTCGATCGGTGTCAGCTATCTGCTGGAGCGGCGCGAACTGGGCGCGATCAACATCGGCGGCGACGGCTGGGTCGACGTGGACGGCACGCGCTACACAGTGCGCAACGAGGAAGCGATCTACATCGGCAAAGGCGCGCAGGCCGTCGCGTTCGGCAGCGACGACGCCGCGCGCCCCGCGAAGTTCTACCTGAACTGCGCGCCCGCGCACGAGTCGCATCCGACCCGCACGATCTCGCTGGCGCAGGCCTCGCCGCAAACGCTCGGCGACCCTGCCACGAGCAACCGCCGCACCATCTACAAGTTCATCGTGCCCGAAGTGTTGCCCACCTGCCAGTTGTCGATGGGCATGACCAAGCTCGAACCGGGCAGCCTGTGGAACACGATGCCGTGCCATACACACGAGCGCCGCATGGAAGTGTATTTCTACTTCAACGTCGCCGCCGACGCCGCCGTCTTCCACATGATGGGCGAGCCGCACGAGACGCGGCACATTCTCGTGCACAACGAGCAGGCGGTGATCTCGCCGAGCTGGTCGATTCACTCGGGCGTCGCACGCGCGCGTACACGTTCATCTGGGGGATGGTCGGCGAAAACCAGGTGTTCGGCGACATGGACCACGTCGCGGTCCGCGAGCTGCGATGAAGTCGCGCACGTTCGTTCCCGACGACCCTTTGCAAACGATATGGGCTTGAAAACCGTGAACACTTTCGATCTCACCGGCAAGGTCGCCATCGTCACCGGCAGCAACACGGGACTCGGCGCCGCGATGGCCGTCGCGCTCGCCGCCGCCGGTTGCGACATCGTCGGCGTGAGCCGCGCCGACGCCGGCACCACGCCCGCGCGCGTCGCGGCCACCGGCCGCCGCTTCGCCGACGTGCGCGCCGATCTCGCGTCGATCGCGCCTGTCGACGACATCGTGCACGCCGCGCTCGAGGCGTTCGGCCGCGTCGACGTGCTGGTGAACAACGCCGGCATCATCCGCCGCGAGCACGCGCTCGACTTCACCGAAGCGGACTGGGACGCCGTCGTCGACGTCAATCTGAAGAGTCTGTTCTTTCTGTCGCAAGCCACCGCGCGGCAGTTCGTCAGGCAGCAAAGCGGCGGCAAGATCATCAACGTCGCATCGATGCTGTCGTTTCAGGGCGGCATTCGGGTGGCGTCGTACACAGCGGCGAAAAGCGGCGTGCTCGGTCTCACGCGACTGCTCGCGAACGAATGGGCCGCGCAGCGCATCAACGTGAACGCAATCGCGCCGGGCTACATGGCGACCACCAACACGGCGGCGTTGCGCGACGACGCGCAGCGCAATGAAGAAATTCTCGGCCGCATTCCGGCGGGCCGTTGGGGTTCGCCGGACGATCTCGCGGGACCGGTCGTGTTTCTCGCCTCGTCCGCGTCGGACTACGTGCACGGGCATACACTGGCAGTGGACGGCGGCTGGCTCGCGCGCTAGCTCGCCAGAAAGGCGCGAGACGCGGTATCCTCTCGCGCCTCGGCGCGTGAATTGACGGTGCGCTGTGGTAGCGCGGCTCCGCATGAACAGGGATGACGGAAATGGCAGCAATAGACAAACAGCGCAAGCACGACGCCGCCTTGCAGGTACAGGACGCTGATAGCGTTGAGCGCGGCGAATCGGCGTCGTCGATCGGTCGCGTGTTCGCGATTCTCGGCGCGATCGGCGACAGCGGGCAGATCGGCATCAGCGAGCTGTCGCAACGGCTCGCGATGTCGAAGACCACCGTCCACCGTGTGATCCAGACGCTCAAGGCACTCGGCTACGTGACCCAGGAAGTCGAAACCGAACGCTACCGGCTGACGATCCGTCTGTTCGAACTCGGCGCGAAGGCGCTGGAAAGCGTCGATCTCGTGCGCGAAGCCGATGTCGAGATGCGGCGCATCGGCCAGATGACACGCGAGGCGGTCCATCTCGGCGCGTTCGACGAAGACGCGATCATCTATATCCACAAGATCGACGCCGATTACGGCTTGCGCATGCAGTCGCGGATCGGCCGGCGTAATCCGCTGCACAGTACGGCGATCGGCAAGGTGCTGCTCGCGTGGATGGACCCGGCCGGCGCGCGCGAGGTGCTCTCGCACGTCGAATTCCGCAAGTCGACGCAAAAGACGCTCACCTGCGCCGAGGCGGTGCTCAGCATCCTGCCGCACGTGCGCGAGCAAGGCTACGGCGAGGACAACGAGGAGCAGGAAGAGGGACTGCAGTGCATTGCGGTGCCGGTGTTCGACCGCTTCGGCCGCGTGATCGCCGGCTTGTCGATTTCGTTTCCGACGATGCGCTGTGGCGCCGACACGAAGTCGCACTACGTCGCGTTGCTCAAGCAGTCGGGACTCGCGATCTCGACGCGGCTCGGGTATCGCGAAGCGACGGCGCCGGAGCATGCGGCCGCCGGATAGCGGCGCGCGGTCAGCCGCGTGCGCTTAACGCCACGCGGTCGTCACGGCAACATCCGCTGCAACACGCGATCCTTCAGAACGAAGCGGTGAAACAGCGCCGCCGCGATATGCAGCGCGATCAGCGCGAACAACACCCACGCCAGATAGCCGTGGATGTCGCCCATTGCGTGACCGACCGACGAACCGGCCGGTGCGATCGCCGGATACGGCAACAACCCGATCAGCTTGACCGACCATCCTCGCGACGACGCATTGGCCCATCCCAGAAGCGGCACGACCACTAGCGCGAGATAGAGCAGACCGTGCGTGATATTCGACACCACGCGCAGAAACGGCGACACGTTCGCCCGTCCCGGCCGGTGCGCGAGACGCCAGACGATCCGCAGCAGCACCACGGCGATCAGCGTGGCACCTACGCCGAGATGCCACGCGATGAGCCCTTCCGGACGCGTGTCCTTGTGAATGTCCGGCATGGTCCAGCCGATCATGAACTGAGCCGCGATCAACGCGGCCACCAGCCAGTGAAATAACCGCGCCACGCCGTCGTAACCCGCTTGGTCCTGGCGCCAGGCGCCTTGATCGGTTCGCATCATTGGAGTTGTTTGAGCATCGAGTGGTTGTCGATTGAAGGCAGCATGGCCGTATCGGCGAACGGGAATGCTGGGCGCACACATCGCGGATACTACGGATCGAACCTTAACGGAAGCTGATGTCCCGCCTTCACGCTGCTGCGCTGCCTCGCGTCGAAGGCGGGATGAGCACGCGCGACGTGCGAGCGACCGTCCGCGACGGCGCTTACCGTCCCCACTCTGCAACCGAATGTTTCCGCCTGACGTACTCGCGGCGATACACGATGTCGTGCAGTTATCGGCTGTTCGCGCGTGGATCGTTTAGCACCGACGCACACGCGCACTGTTCGACGCCAGCGTTTTTTTCATAGCGTGTTCAATGGCTTGCCCGCCGGCACGGACATCTCCCCACGGCACGATACCACGCGCCGACCCCGCCTCTGCGCTGCACTCTCCCCAGGACCGGCACACGAGCGCCGCGACACGTCCTGTTACACACAAACACAACCGAAATCGCCCCGCTCAGTAGAGTTCGGGTCACAAGCAAAAGGGAGCAACACCATGAAAAAAATCTTCGCACTAGTCATCCTCGCAGCAACGCTCGGCAGCACGTTGAGCGGCTGCATCGTGGTCCCCGACGGCGGCTATCACGATCATGACCATCATCACGATCACGACCATTACTAAGCGCGTAACGCCCAAGAGTGCTTCCTCACAATCGTAGAACCCGAGAACAAACTATGAGCAATTCACGAAACCGCTGGATGTCGTTGGCGATCGTCGCAGGCCTCGCGATCACTGCATCGTCGGCCGCGCTGGCCCACGTCGACGTGGGCGTGAACATCGGCGTGCCGGGCGTCGCTTATGCGCCCGAACCGGTTTATGCGCCGCCTCCGCCGGTGGTCTATGCGCCGGCGCCGCCGGTGGTGGTCGTGAGCCCGGGCTGGTACGGCGAGCGCTACTACGACGGCCACCGCTACTGGGAACGTCGCGAGTGGGAAGAGCGTCACTACGACCGGCACGACCGGCACGAATGGCGTGACGCCCGCGGCCACGACAATGGCTGGCATGGCCATGGCGACGATCACTGGCACGGTGATCACTGATGCATGGACTACGGCGGTGTCGCTGACGCCGCCGTGTCGTGCCGGCATTCGCGCCACCTCTTTATAAGGAGCGACGATTTGCTACGCAGCGATACAAGGCGAGTCACGGCGCACGTCGATGGCGTGCTCATCTGCGCCGAATACAGCGAACAGACCGGGCAGTTGTGTTTGCGCCGGGACGGCGCGCTGTTGCGCGAATGGTTTCCGCCGCATTCGTGGATGGCGATTGCGTCGGTGGCGAGCGCGCGGCATTGGGGCACGCGGCCGAGCGACGATGATCTGCTCGCGCTGCTGCGCAACGAGATGACGTTGTTGCGCACGCCGTAGCCGTTAAACGGATGCGAAGCGGGGGGCGGAAACTTGGTGGCGGGCGGGGGGGGTAGGTGGGTTGGGTTGGGGTAAAACCAAAGGGGTA
>NZ_JARESU010000620.1:0-425 GCF_046027075.1 Paraburkholderia sp. RL18-085-BIA-A
TGTATTTGTCCGGGCTGCAAATGCGGGCAGAGAGCGTGCCCGAAATGCGAGCCCAATTTTCCGGTTCAAGTCGAAGCCGGAAACGCCGGTCAGCGGGAATCGCCTTGAAGCTGTTCGAATAGGACGCATCGCGCGCGCCGCTGTGCGTGACTTCGATGATGACCATGCCTTTCGGCGCATCGGGCAGGACAATATCGGTCTCCAGCACATACGCGCACTGCAACGCGAGGACATTGCTCTCACCCTCGTAAATGACCTGTCGTGCGATGGCCGCCTCATGCCGAAGCTGTGCCTCCCACCGCGCGCCCGCCTGGTCGAGGTGATGCGTGCCGTAAATGTAGGGCTGGCCGTAGGTTGTCGAATCGCCAGGCGCAACGTTGGCCGAATCCCGATATCGCTCCCATGCTGACTCAGGGTTGTAGTCT
>NZ_JARESU010000621.1:0-420 GCF_046027075.1 Paraburkholderia sp. RL18-085-BIA-A
TGAGCACGGGCCGACAATCGCGCTCTATGTCGCCGCCGTGTTCGCGGCTGCTGCGGCCGTCGTCAGCACGCTGCGCTTCGCGACCTCGCACCTGAACGCGTCTGTCTAACCGCATCACCTGCAGCGCCCAGCGTGTCGGGTGCGTCCGGAACGGCCGGAGAGGGTTGCGATCACTACCGTTGCGTGACGGGCGGAGCTGCCGTTCGGCCGAACTGCCCGTGCGTTGTCAGCTGAACGGCCCATACCGGCCGCTCAATTGTTGATGGGCCGATCGGTGCCACGGCCAATGAACGAGCTCTCGGCTTCGACGAGTGAATGGCCGGTTACGGGGGGCGGAGCCGGCGCTCGAATGCCCGACCGACGATGCAGGTGAACGACCACTCCTGGCCGACTAGCGCCGAATGTGTCGGCGTTGGTCGA
>NZ_JARESU010000622.1:0-416 GCF_046027075.1 Paraburkholderia sp. RL18-085-BIA-A
TCTTCAAAGGTCGCCATGCAAATTGGAAAACCCAGTCAGCTACGCACGTCGATTTCGACCGCAACGCCTGACAGCATCACCGTCCGCAACCGGGATCTCTGCAAGGAGTTGATAGGCCACGTGAGCCTGACCGACTTCTTTTGTCTGCTCCTGACCGGCCAGCCGCCCACGGACACCCAGCGCCTGCTCCTCGACGCATCGCTCGTGTCGATCTCGGAACACGGGCTGGTCCCCTCCATACAAGCCGCCCGCATGACGTACGCCGCAGCACCCGAGGCCTTGCAGGGCGCGGTTGCCGCCGGCCTGCTGGGATGCGGGTCGGTCGTCCTCGGCAGTTCCGAAGAGGCGGGCAAGCTCTTTGCCGCGTTGCTCGCGAAAACGCCGCAGGAAGGCACGCTCGAACAGGTGGTCGAGCG
>NZ_JARESU010000623.1:0-414 GCF_046027075.1 Paraburkholderia sp. RL18-085-BIA-A
AATGGTCCTGAAGCGCTCCTCGAAGATCGCCGGATCAAAGCGCTGCTTGCGGCCCCGCTTCGGGGCTTTACGCCCGCGCGCATTTTCCGGAATGTTGGGCATCATGCCCCGGTTGAAAATGGCCTTGCGGTTGGCCCGGCAGTCGTAGACGGCGTCCAGACTGACGATCGAGCCCTGCAGGTCCATGCCGATGGCGTAGGCCATCTGGGTGAGTCTGGGCAAGGCGTCGCGCAACAGCGGCGATTCGTTGCGGTTGCCCGGCGCGCATATGAATGGCGCGATGATGTTGCAGTCCCGGTCGCAGAAAGCCACGACCTTGTCGCCCTTGAGATGCTTGTGACCGCTGTAGCCGAGATTGTCGCCGCCTTTTTTCGCCGCCGTCGTTGTGCCATCGCCATGAATGACCGTCAGATC
>NZ_JARESU010000624.1:0-414 GCF_046027075.1 Paraburkholderia sp. RL18-085-BIA-A
TTGGAGATCCGGGCCTGGCTCGTCCACCTTCGCGAGGAACGCAAGCTGGCCCCCGGCAGCCTCGGTCCAACGATCGGCGCACTGCGCTTCCTCTACCGCGTGACGCTCAAGCGCCCCTGGAGCGACGAGGACTTTCCACTGCCGAAGAAGCCGTTCAGACTGCCGGTCGTCCTGAGCCTGGAGGAGATCACCACCTTCTTCGAGTCGATCGCCAGTCTCAAGCAGCGCACCATCCTGATGACCGCTTACGCCGCCGGGCTGCGGGTGTCGGAAGTCGTGCACCTGAAGATCACCGATATCGACAGCCAGCGCATGGTGATCCGGGTGAACCAGGGGAAAAACCGTAAGGATCGCTACGTGATGCTCTCGCCGCGGCTGCTCGAGATCCTGCGTGCATACTGGCACGAGGCTCAC
>NZ_JARESU010000625.1:0-414 GCF_046027075.1 Paraburkholderia sp. RL18-085-BIA-A
ATGAGCCTCGTGCCAGTATGCACGCAGGATCTCGAGCAGCCGCGGCGAGAGCATCACGTAGCGGTCCTTACGGATTTTCCCCTGGTTCACCCGGATCACCATGCGCCGGCTGTCGATATCGGTGATCTTCAGGTGCACGACTTCCGACACCCGCAGCCCGGCGGCGTACGCGGTCATCAGGATGGTGCGCTGCTTGAGACTGGCGATCGACTCGAAGAAGGTGGTGATCTCCTCCAGGCTCAGAACGACCGGCAGTCTGAACGGCTTCTTCGGCAGTGGAAAGTCCTCGTCGCTCCAGGGTCGCCTGAGCGTCACGCGGTAGAGGAAGCGCAGTGCGCCGATCGTTGGACCGAGGCTGCCGGGGGCCAGCTTGCGTTCCTCGCGAAGATGGACGAGCCAGGCGCGGATCTCCTC
>NZ_JARESU010000626.1:0-409 GCF_046027075.1 Paraburkholderia sp. RL18-085-BIA-A
TAGGCGGCGCGGGTGCTGCCCGCCCCTGCTGGAGACGGGTTTGCGGTTGACGGGGATGCAGACGTACCAGACGGTTAGTTGCATGGTTGCGATCGACACGGAATTCCAGGTTGAGTCTTTACGGGAGATGACTTCGCAGCCATGCGACGGTGCGGTCAACTGATACAGCATGTCGGCAAGTTGAAAACGGCACACACGCGAACCTTGTGGGCGACCATCGAGGAGCCATCTGGATTTTGCGTTCGCGTTGCGCGATCGGCTGCACTCGACCCTCATGCGACGTTCACGTTGTCGCGGCGAACGGCCGAAGTCCCGGTCGGAGCGGACGGCCGGAGGCCTGGAGGCGCGGCGAGTCCAGAGTGATCGGCACCTGCGGCTCCGCCGAAGTCAAAAATAAAAATAGTTTGTG
>NZ_JARESU010000627.1:0-409 GCF_046027075.1 Paraburkholderia sp. RL18-085-BIA-A
TAAAGCTGGCGTATCCCCGCGCCTTGCGCTTGGCAGCCTGAAACAGGCCGTTGATGGCTTCAATGAAGCCGTTGGTCTGGCGCGTCTGGGCCCAGGCGACGACGCCGTCGAAATGACGAAGGATCATGCGTGCGACGTCCTTCATGGGTTCGACCTTGGAACGCATGACGCCGGTGCACCACCGGCGCAACATCTTGGAGACGACGTGGATCTGCTTGCGATCGAGAATCTCGCGCAGCTGCTCGCGGTACATCCAGGCACGGGCGGTGCGGTTGGTGGTGTACTGGCTGATCAGCGCTTCGAGATCAGTCAGTTGCGCGAGGTTCAGCTTGTCAGCATCCTTGAGCAACGACCAGCGCATGCCCTTCAGTGCGGGATCGGTCTTCTGCTGCTCGCGGCGCACACCATC
>NZ_JARESU010000628.1:0-408 GCF_046027075.1 Paraburkholderia sp. RL18-085-BIA-A
AGGAGCAACTCAAGACGCAGCCTGATGGTCAACTCTCGATGACCGATCCTGATACACGCTCCATGGCGACGAGCGGAAGAGGATCAGGCATGGTGGGCTACAACGTGCAGGTGGCAGTTGATGCCAAGCACCACCTGATCGTCGCTCACGAGGTCACAAATTCTGGCAGTGACCGGGCGCAGCTTAGTCCTATTGCGAAGGCCGCGCGCGATGCTATGGGTAGGACCAGACTCCGGGCCGTAGCTGATCGAGGCTACCACAGCGCGCCTCAGATCAAGGAATGTGCCGATGCCGGCATTGCAGTCATGTTGCCAAAACCCACGACGTCCAGCGCAAAGGCCCATGGCCGATTTGACAGGGCAGACTTCATCTACATTGCCCGAGGCGACGAATACCAATGTCCCGCAA
>NZ_JARESU010000629.1:0-405 GCF_046027075.1 Paraburkholderia sp. RL18-085-BIA-A
CACCGGAATGCTGGCCGGATCGACGACATAGCACTCGACGTGTTGAGCCTGCAGCGCGCGACAGATCCAGAACGCCTCCTGGCCGGCCTCGTAGGAAATGACAACGCGCACGCCGGCGGGCAGCGACCACTTCAGCCGGTGCGCCTCGATCAGGTCGAGCACGGCCTGCAGCCGCGCGGCGGCCTGGGGCTGCGCCACCGTGTGCACGGCTGGCTTCTCGCGCCGGCCGTCGTGCAGCGCGACCTTCCACGAGGCGGCAGCGAGTTCCAGTGACACGGCCAGCACGATCGCTTCCGGATGCGTCGCGTATGTCTGATCTGTGCGCATGATCCTCTCTCCTTTCAGTAAAGGCTCAACAGGCTGATTTTAAGGGTTGGCCTGTGTGCCCCCCCTGCATAGGATCTG
>NZ_JARESU010000063.1:0-49437 GCF_046027075.1 Paraburkholderia sp. RL18-085-BIA-A
GCTGCATCGACGAACACCCATACCGCACCAGCCGCGCCCGTCTTCGTCGTGCCTGCGTATTACCCCGCCGCGTATCCGTACTACGGCTGGCCCGCGTGGTGGGGACCATCGGTGTCACTGAGCTTCGGCTATTGGGGCGGATGCTGTTACGGCGGGGGCCGGCACGGCTACTGGGGCCACCACGGCTATTGGGGCCATGGATATCGGGGCGGTCATGGCGGCTGGGGTGGCCACGGATACCCAGGGCGTGGTATGGGCGGCGGCGGCCATTACTGGGGCGGTGGCGGAGGCCACGGGCGTTCGCATTGAACGCTAACAGAGATGCGCTCGTGTTCAACAGTTCCCCGACAGCTGAGCACGTGGGTGAACTGGACGCAGCTCGCGAACGCGCGGCAGCGTCGGACCGTGCGGTGACCAGTTTCAGCCTCCATTGCACTTCGTCGAGTTTTTCAACACCCTCGACTAACAATTCAACTGACGTATGAAGATAAGCATAACTATCTTCCAGCAGAAGAGCGCGGACGTCGAAATTTGACTACAAGGCCTTTTTGGCGGGGTCTGTCTATTGCCTGCGGATCGGTTCATCAGTGCTGCTCTGGCTCGGCTCTAACGGGGCAAATTGTGACGTCCACGAGCGTACGGTACTTTCAGCAAGTTCGATTTCGGTGGCGATGCAGATGCTCCAACTGCCCAACCACCAGGATGAAAATTGGCTCGCTGGTCCTCCAATCGCGGTGTGCTCGGGGACCCGAGCTGCCTGTTCCTGGTCGATTGCCCGACCGAACTGTTGCTTCACTCGCCCGCATGAACAGTTTCCGACAAGGCAAAGTGCTGGCTCTGATGCAGAGAACGGGCTGCTTTACTGGTGATTTTGCGCTGGCATTGTTGGCAGCAACTGCGGTGGGTGAACTGGCTGATGGAAGGTCCTTCGTCCATCGCAACGCCCGATTCGCGGCGAACCTGACGCGATATGAGCGCAGACTTGAGGTTGCACTATGCGTCGTCGAGGTACTTGCTCCAGACTATCCGTTGATGTTGGTTGAGCGCACTCTACAAGTGGCATTTGGCCGGCATTTGCTCGCAATCGGGCCTGCTCGGGACTGGCTTCGGCAACGAGCCCCTATCTACCTTGAAGCGCTGCAGGATGCCGGTGTTGCAGCCGAGCCCGCGCGCAGACCGCGTCGCCATATCCGCATAGCTCAATAACGGTGGCCACTCTTGTGTCCGGCGCGTTCGTCATTGGCATACATACAGCCCGTGAGGTTTTTGTGTGCAACGTCTGGATTTTTTCATCGGTCGCTGTGGTGACCACCGCATGAAGCCGCGGACATATAAGGGTTACGAGTGTCAGCCGAGCAGCTGAATCGCTCTCCCGCGGACGTTCGCAGGGTTCGCTGCTCAACAGCGGCCGCCTTCAATCCCGGCATGCCAGGATGTACGGCGCGCCTGGCAAATGGTCTTAAACTTTGACAATGCCCGCCCCCTCTGACCGGACACGGTTGCCGCTGTCCAACTACCGGAAGAAGCGTGACTTTCATGTCACGCCAGAACCCGCGCCATTGGCTGGCGAAGCCTCAGGGGATGCCCACCCATCGCTGTTTGTCGTGCAAAAGCACTGGGCTAGCCGCCTGCACTACGACTTTCGGCTCGAGCTTGATGGAGTCCTGTTGTCGTGGGCCGTGCCCAAAGGCCCAAGCTATGACCCAAAGGAAAAGAGGATGGCGATTCACGTCGAGAACCATCCGGTCGACTACGCGAGCTTCGAAGGCGCGATTCCGCCAAAGCAGTATGGGGCCGGCACCGTGCTCGTGTGGGACCGCGGCACGTGGGAGCCGGTCGGGGACCCGCACGAGGGCATGAAAGTTGGCAAGCTCGTATTCCGACTCCACGGTGAAAAGCTCGCCGGGTTGTGGGAGCTGGTCCGAATTGCCAAGCCGGAAGACAGGCAGGACCAGTGGATACTCTTCAAAAAGCGCGACGAGTGGGCGCAAGCGCTTGCGGAATACGACGTCATCAAGGCGCTTCCCGACAGCGTCACCACGAAGCCGCTCGGCTTCATTGAAGAACGGGAGCCGAAGGCCGCGCGGCCCGCGCGCGGTCGCGAGCTGGCGATAGACCTGTCTGGTGCAGTCAGCGCGCCGCTTCCCGCTAAACTCCAGCCGCAGCGAGCGACGCTAGCTTCGTCGCTACCGACGAGTGGCGACTGGATAACAGAGGCGAAGCTTGACGGGTACCGAATGCTTGCTCGCGTCGATAAGGGACGCGTACGACTTTTCACGAGCGGCGGCCACGACTGGACGAAAAAGCTTGCAGGTCTGGCCGCAGAGGTCGGGAAGCTCCCTGTCTCCAGCGGATGGCTGGATGGTGAAATAGTCGTGCTCAACGACGGCCTGCCCAACTTTTGTGCTCTCCAGAATGCGATAGACGGTACTGCGAACCTGGAAATCGTCTATTTTCTGTTCGACCTGCCGTACTTTGATGGCAAGGACGTGAGGAACGTCCCGCTGTGGGCGAGGCGCGCGCTGCTTTCTCAACTGCTCAAGAACGAGGGCGAGCGCATACGGTTCAGTCAGGACTTCGACGCTCCGGCGGCCAAGATATTCGAGGCCGCAGCTGGTTTGGGTCTTGAAGGCCTGATGTTGAAACGCCGCGACGCGCGATATGAATCGGGAAGGACGCAGACGTGGCTAAAGGCGAAGTGGCGGCTGCGGCAAGAGCTTGTCGTCTGTGGCTTCACCGCTCGAGGAAGCAAGGACTGTGAGGTCGGCAGCCTGCTGCTCGGATACTATGTTGGCAACAAGCTTCACGACGCTGGCAGCGTCGGCACCGGCTGGGACGCGCGGACTGGCGGAGACTTGTGGGCCCGCCTGACTCCGCTCGAAGTGGATGCGGCGCCATTTGACGTCGCCGTGTCAAGGCCGGGGCGTTGGTCTAGGCGTGCCGCCGGCAGCGAACGCTGGGTTCGCCCCGACCTTGTTGCCGAGGTTGAGTTTGCCGAGTGGACTGCAGAAGGCGTCGTGCGACAGGCGTCGTTCAAGGGATTGCGCGTCGATAAGCCGTCGCGGCGCGTAGTCCGCGAGGCGGGGCAAACGCTAATGCCCGCTCCTGTCTCTCAGGTCAAAGTCACGCATCGTGAGCGTATCGTTGACCCGTCGACCGGGGTCACAAAACTCGACCTGGTCCGGTACTACGAAAGCGTTCTTGAGTGGATGCTGCCCCACCTGAAGGACCGACCGCTTGCGATGGTCCGCGCGCCTACCGGTATATCTGGTCAGCTGTTTTTCCAGAAGCACGCCGAAAAGACGGCCATGCCCGGTCTTGAGGCGCATGACCGCGATTTGTGGCTGAATCACCCGCCGCTGCTGACCGTCGACACTGCGGACGCGTTGATGTCAGCCGCCCAGATGAACGTCGTTGAATTCCACACCTGGAATTCAACCGTTCAGCGCATCGGCAAGCCCGACCGGGTTATCTTCGACCTGGACCCCGGTGAAGGAGTTAAGTGGGGGCAGGTTCAGGAGGCGGCACTTCTTGTACACACGCTCCTGCTGGAACTGGGGCTGAAGGCATGGCTGAAGACAAGCGGCGGCAAGGGGTTGCACATTGTGGTGCCGTTGACCCCCAGACTGGACTATGACGTGGTGAAGTCGTTCTCGCGCTCGTTTGTTCGGCATCTTGCGAAGACGATTCCCGAACGCTTTTCCGCCACATCCGGGGCGTCCAACCGAATCGGCCGGGTTTATGTCGACTACCTGCGCAACGGGATTGGGCAGACAACGGTGGCGGCCTTTTCCGCCCGCGCACGGTCCGGCATGGGGGTTTCGATGCCTGTTTCATGGGAGCAACTGTCCGCGCTGAAGATCGGGGCGCAATGGACGGTGCAGACGGCCCGCGAGCATCTTAGCTTCCAGACGCAGGACCCCTGGGCGGATTACTGGTCAAACAAGCAGACGTTGGCATCAGCGTTAAAGCGCCTAAAATAAATCGTCTGTTGGTCGGCGCTGGAACGTGGGACGTTCCGGGTTCGACCAGACAGTTCGGAGCTCCGGCGGGGCACACGCATTGCCCGGCCGACTGGCTGAACCCGCCCACCCGCGAGGAGAAGTCCATGCCCGCTCGTTCAATCGCCTCCCTATCCCTGTCATTCGGGCTCGTTTCCATACCTGTCAAGCTTTACTCCGCGACGGAGAGTTCGTCTGAAGTCAGGTTCAATATGCTCGCTCCAGACGGGTCCCGGGTGAAGCAGCAGTACATCTCGGAGACGACAGGAGCTGTCGTCGAACGTTCGAGCATGAGGAAGGGCTACGAATTCGAAAAGGACAAGTTCGTCGTGTTCAGTGCCGACGAACTCAAAGCTCTTGAGGACGCCGCCAGTCACGTCGTCGAGATAGTGGCCTTTATCCCGGAGAAAGCGGTTGACCCGGTTTACTACGAGAAGGCGTACTACATTACTCCAGACAAACGCGGTGGGAAGCCATACAGCTTATTGCAGCAGGCGCTGGCAGAGAGTGGCCGTTGCGCACTTGCCAAATGGGCCTCTAAAGGCAAGACCCGAATCGTACAGGTGCGGCCCGAAGCTGACGGACTCGTGTTTCAACAGTTGCTCTATGCGGATGAGGTTCGCCCGCTGAAAGAGTTCAATATCGAACACGTGCAGGTGTCCGACGCCGAATTGAAGCTAGCGCTTCAGATTATCGAACAGGGCGCCGAAGACAATTACGACCCGACTGCGTACGAGGACGAAGAGAAGAAGCGCATTCTTGCAGCTATCGACGAGAAAATTGAAGGCAAGCAGGTGGTCACGAACGAGCCGGTGGAAGCCGGGTCGGGCGGCGCTGAAGTCATTGACCTGATGGAAGCCTTGCGCGCAAGTCTTAAGGGAAGCGCAAAGGCAAAACCCGCTTCAGCACCGAGGCGCAAGAGCGCGGAGCCTGTCACGGAAATTGCGGCTGCCCCGAAGACGCGCAAGCCCGCTGCACGTGCACTCAAAGCCCCTGCCGAGGAACCCGCAAAGGTCCGGGCACGAAAGTGATATCAAAAGATACCGCGCGCGAGATTTCGATGCGCGAGTTGAAATCGATGCTCGGGGTTTCCCGCCACGTGGTTTCTGGTCTGGTCACAGCTGGATTCGTCACGCCCACTCGTGGGCCGCGAAACGGGTATCGATTTACCTTTCAGGATGTCGTTCTGCTTCGAACTGCATTGCAGTTGCGCAGTGCCCAGATACCGCCGCGCAAGATAATTCAGGCGCTTTCGCGGCTCAGGGAGGTACTGCCGGATGAACTGCCGCTAACCGGCATTCGCGTAACGGCGGTCGGGAACGATGTGGCAGTAAAGACCGGGCCCTCCCAGTGGGATGCGGTCACCGGGCAACTCCTGCTGGACTTTGAAGTCGCTGAAATCAAGGGCGATGTCGTGTTCCTCGACATGGAAGTTGGACACAAAGACCTCGCACGCCACGCTGAGAAATGGTACGACCTCGCCGAACAGCTTAGAACGTCGGATATCAAGGGTGCTGAACAGGCATACAGAAAGGCCATAGCGGTATCGCCCGAACCGTTCTACGCAGCCTACGTTGACCTGGGGGCGCTGCTGTGTGAACTCGAAGCGCGTTGCGACGACGCGCTTCATGCATTTAATGAGGCGTTGTCCCACTTTCCTGAAGACTCCGTCCTGCATTTCAACCGGGCCATCGCATATGAGGAACTGGGCCGGCTTGACGACGCTGAGCGCAGTTATAAGCGCTGTATCGAGCTTGACCCGTCTTATGCCGACGCACATCACAATCTGGCAATCCTGCTCGAGACGCGTGGCGACCAGCAGGGTCTCATACGCCATTTGAGCGCTTATCGCAGGTTGACGGACTGAATTACTGCCACTGCTGCGACGCGGCGGCGTTCATATCGTGCAAGCCTGTGTGATTGTGCGGCACAGACGCGGACGCGCAATCGCAGCGTCGCATCTTCGCCAGTTCCAAAATCGGAAGCCCCATCGCCGGACGCTTCGGACAGCTGGCGACGGCGTCTTATGAGGTAAGTGCCATGGACCGTTCTGAATTCCTGCTGGTCACGCAACAACTAGCAGCAGCGGCGAAAATACTTGCCACGGTCGGTCCCCAGGACCTGCGGGCAGACGCGCTCCGGATGCTCGAACTCTTTCGTCGGTACGACCAGATTGGCACCGCTTCGCATGTGGTTGCAACATCAAACGACGAGTTGTTTGCACGCACGGGCCACGCCGCCCTCACAATGGCTGGACGCAATGAGTTCGCCGCGTCGCACGCTCTTCTTGTACAGGCCAAGTCTCTTTTAACAGAGGCGTGAAATCAGCGGCGGCGATGCGACCAAGGCGCCGAAGGCATTAGAGCAGCGCAGTTGCAACATCGACAAGGCGCGCCGACGAACACTGATTTTTTCGTGGCGGGTTGGACTTGTTCCACAGCTTGTCACAGGCTCGATAACGGTCTACGGCGGCTTACGTGGCGTTTTACCCCGACTGCAGCACTCCGACGGTGCCAGAAACATGAGGAAAACCGCCAGTAACGGCAGAAAACGACGATATGCCTGATGGTCCTGGGAGGCGCATGGCCGTCTCCTCTTTTAGCTGCGACTCCCTACAATCGAATCCCCAAGGCTGTCTACACGAAGGAATATCGTGAAGAGGCTGTGGGCGCTCTTGTTGAGCAGACCGTGCTCTATGACCTTGACGATGCGACTTTGCCAGGCGCCCAGGCCCTCTTTGGCAACTTGACACATCACCGGGACGACTACAACAACGATTACGAGGCACCCCAGGTTCGCTGAGATCGTTTCGGTAACGCCATTCGTGAGTTCGCGTTAAGTGTGGGCAAGAAGAATTTCTTCACATTTGGAGAGGTGTGGGGCAGCGAGGACCAGATAGCCAGGTTTATCGGCCGCAACGTGTTCGCGTCTTCAACTGATATGGTTGGAGTCGATGCGGCGCTCGACTATCCGCTGTTCTACGCGTTGACGACGACGTTGAAGGGGTTGAGCGCACCCTCGAGTCTGGCGGCGATGTATCAGAACCGCAAGAATGTCGAGAACGTGTCATCAGCTCACACGGGGAAGCCGCTCGGTTCTTCGTGACATTCCTCGACAACCACGACCAGTGGAACCGCTTTTACTACGTGGACCCGTCGAATCCCAACCACTACGACAACCAGGTCACCATGGCGATGGCGGCTCTACTCAGTTTGCCGGGAATCCCATGCATCTATTACGGCACGGAGCAAGGGCTTCATGGTGCAGGAGGTAGCGAGAGAGCGACGCGGGAGGCGCTTTGGGGGAAGCCCGGCACCCCCTTTGACGACGCCCATCCGTTCTATATGCAGCTCAAGAAGGTATCAGCGGTGCGCAGTGCGCTTCCGGCGCTACGCTACGGCAGAATCTACTTCCGTCCTGTCTCGGGCGACGGCGCAACCTACGGGGTTTCGCCTTACCCCAACGGTGTGCTGGCGTTCGCGCGCATTTTGAACGATAGCGAAGTGGTCGTCGTCACGAACACGAATACCGAAGAGACCATCTCTATATCGGTCGTCGTTGACTCGACCCTGAGCCCGGCCGGCACAGTACTCGTCAGCCAATACAGCAACCAGTCTGAGGCCATGGAGTTCGCGACCGTGACACAAACCGGGGAGGTTCACATCCACGAAGTCGATGGAAGCACATCAGGTGGTCCAGCGTGCGTTATTTCGGTGACGGTTCGGCCAATGGAAGCAATCATCTTCGCGCGACAGGTTGCGTAAGCCAAACAGGCGGTGCTCAAATCGCTCGGAGCAACCGCTATCCTTTATTGCGTACTGCAAAGGCGCCGCCCTTCAACGCGTCGCAGATTCGTATTGACTCCGCGACCATCCATCCCCGAAGGCGTGTCGAACCCGCCGCCTTCTCGTCGTTCATGTTTGATATTTTTCATTTGTGTTTTTGCCGCCGCGCGCCGACCAAATGTCCGTTACCTGGCCGGATTCAACTCAGGGTGCCGGTTTGAATAGGGCGGCCCGTGCTTCAGCTCGTAGTGCGCGCCGGCGCCCGTGCGTGTTCCCGGGAAGCGGTCGCCCTCAACGCATGCAGCATCATATGTCCGGCCCTCGTTGTCGCCACCTTCAAGAACGACCAAATAGATACCTGACGTCCTGACGATTTCGCCGGGTTTGAATGTGTCTGGCATGATGCCTCCTTACGTGCGCCTCTCATTACTCGGGCGAAATCTTCATCGACTTCTTCACCGTCCTCCGACTCAATGCGGGTGGTTCCACTCGTCGCCGCCGGGTCGCTGGCGGGGAAAGTGTCTTCAACAGCCTTGTCGACATCCTTCTCGGACTTTTCACTTGTGCGGTTCGATTCTTTCGGGGTGGTGGCCATGCCGGTCTCCGGTTGCGTTGGATATGACTGAGGCGAGCAAGGACTATTCCGCAATTCCGACTCCGCCCAGTGAGGTAGTGTTGCATCCACCGGTTGAATCCGCCAGTCACTCCGGACGAACGGGCATGCTGCATCGGCGATTTGTTTCCCGTATCGCGGTGGTCTTCGCGACGCTTGGTAGTCGACGTGGCGGGCAACCGTTGCGCACCAGATGCTCCCCTTAACCGTTCAAGAGGAGCTCAGTGTCGGCGCGCGGAATGGGGCCTTCCTGGAAAACAAGGAGGCGGGCCAATCCTGACGGGCAGCGCCGGCCGCGGCGGCACCGCAATGGCACGCCGGACGCGAGTGGCGCGACGGATACGATGTCTGGCGCGTGCGGCGCGAACACGATGGGTCACTCTTGCAGCAAGTGGAAAAGGAAAAAGCCGACGCAAAAAAAGGCGATGGACCGCCGGCTTCCAATAATGAAATGAAAAAGACCTGCTAGGGGTGAGTTCCGGCAGTGCCTGTTGGGCCTGGCGGGGTCCACACCCGCTCGCATCGCCATGGCGCTTTTGCAGTCTTCGCGGCGAGGCGCGATGCAGCCTGTCGTAGCGACCATTCGCGCGTCTGGTGGTCAAGGCAATGCGGCTATGCCACCAAAGCAGGTCACGGTGGCATAGCCGCTGAGCGGCAGGCCACGGCGGAGCGCGAGCAATGCTAAGGACCATTGTGAGGGCGGCATTTTCGGATACGGAGTGAGCGTCCGTTGTCGGTTCTATCGCCTACCTGCCGTTGCAAAGGCGACGAATGAGCGACCCAAGGCACGCATCTTGCGGCACTTCGTTCGTGAGCGGCAGACGCTTGCAGGAGATACCCTCTTCGGAGGTGGGCCATGAAACATAACAGTAGGACTTTTTACGCTTCGGCTCTCGTGATGGCACTGTTGGCAATAACATGCGCGCAAGCTGGCGGCACTGCTGGCGGGACGGTAACACCCGGGGCCGGTCCGATGAAGGCCCCGAATGAGAGGGGATACGGTTCGCCGGATGTCATGAGCAGTGGCGTCGGTGAGGCGCGCAGCAGCCCTCCGACGGGACGTTGTAACCGCGGGAAGGCCAATGGTCTGAATATGGGTACCCGTAGCGGCGCGAATAGCGACGTCAACAGACCACGGAACTGCCCAAAAGAAAACGGCCAGTAGCGATAACAGCGGACTGCACGCGGCGTCAACATCGCGACAGGCTCACTCGACAAGCAACTAGCGCATGCCTGCACGCTCGGGTGAACGCGTTGACCAGCGTCGACGGCTTCGTCACGCGGCCGACTCGTGAAATTGGTCGCCGGCCCATTTCACGTGACAGACTTCGTCGTTGACGGTGATGTCGCCAAGGCTGAGTCGAGGCGTGCTGGCGACCTTGAATCTGGCTGAAACGTCGCGACGGCAGCGGTCAGGTCGTCGTCTTTGGTTCGGGCCAGGGCCAACCCTTTCGCTCGCCGGGCGCATCCCGCTCCGGGGGCGACGGGACCCCGACGGGACTCACTTTCTCCGCGGGCTCGTGCAACGGCTCGGCCCACGCGTCCCTTCTCCCTTCGCCGTCCAGTCCATAGTGTTGGCGAATCGCAAAAATGCCAAAACTACTGCGTATTTGTCTGATATCCGTGCTGGCATTGGTCTATAACAAATTGAGCAACGCAATCTATTGCCGTTGCGGACCCACGAGGTCGCCACGTGCAGATTTCCGTGCGACTCTTCAGCACCTATCTGCCAGCGCTAATCAGCCACATACATATTTAGCGACGCAGCACCCTCATCCACACGGTCGGACTCGGTCGCGGCAGTCTTGCGTCGATTCACCGACGATGTTGCTCCGCATTTCCCGAAAGACCACCGTTGCCCCAGGTTTCTTCCCCTTCACCGACGATGCAGGGGAGCCTCGCTGCTCGGGGGGCGGAAGTGAAGCCGCAAGTATCCCGAGGTGGTCGCGCGGAAATTTGCTCACCAAGCGAGGCGTCGAGATGCAAGTACAAGTGATGGTAACGGCAAGTGCGCTTTGCCTATTGACGGCAGCCGGTGCCGCGTCTGCACAGGACGCGCAGCAAACTCCCTCTGTGCAAATGAATCAGTCGGCCAAACAGCAGGGTGCGGCGCCGACACCGGAACAGGTGCGTGACACCTCGGTGGGTGGCATGTCGATGTCCAGAACGCAAACGGGCGGGCGAACGCTATACGGTGCGCCCTGTCGTGCGGGGACGTTCTGCGATATTTACCACGGAAATTAACCGGGCCGCCGTGCCTGGTGTCGACAAGAAAGAGGTGACGAGATGAAAGTGCAACTTTTCGCTGTAATCAGTGCGGTATCAATGCTCGCTGCGGGCGCCGCTCATTCGCAGGACATGCAACCTTCGGGCACCGCCGGCCCGTCAGCTTCCCAGCAGTCCATGACAACTGCCCAGCCGGCCACGACTATGGACCGCAGCCCTGACCTGGGATACGGACCCCAGCCCGGCGGAAGCAGCGGCAGCGGCAGAGCCAGAAATGGTGCCCCGTGCGTGGTGGGCCTGTCCTGCGATATCTATCAGGGCAGCTAGCAGACCCGACCGATGCGCGGGGAGGGACCAGCCACTACAGAAGAAAATGAGCCCGTGAATTCTGTTTCCGCGGTGCAAGAAGGCGGTGAGCGCGAAGGTGCCGGCTTAGAAGGCGGTGGAGAAGAAGCCTGTGTCGGCTGCGGCTAAGAAGGCGCCCGCGAAAAAGCACCCCGCAAGAGCGTGGCCGGGCCCGCTCCGGTGGCCACAGTCGAGTCTGGCGTCGAGCGCGGAGTTGTCAGGTGCCCGGTGGACCAGCGATTTTCTGGTTCCACCGGGTATCTGCCTACACCGACGCGTGCTGCGCGCCCGCCCCTACCTCGAAACTACAGCCTGGACTGCTCCAGAGCTGCTGCTATCAGACGTTGCGACTGACGTCGAGGTCGTCACGCGAGAACTTGGCCTGCGGGACGAGATGCGCGAACGCCTGCGACGTCGAACCAGGCCAATGACCTCCGCCTCTTCGTGACGAGCGGGATGATCGAACGATCGCCGCCCGTTTGTCGCGAAGAATGCGGGGTTATCGCTACTTGTCCAGCGGTCTCATGCGCCGATAATTGTCAATTTCGACCATTCCGTGGATCGAAATGCGCGACCGAATCGACGATGAGATCACCTTTCGCAAGCTGGAATTCCTGCTCGCATTCATGGAGACGGGAAACCTGTCGAAGGCGGCCGAGGCGCTGGACGTGAGCACGGTCAGCGTGCATCGTGCGCTGCACTCGCTCGAACAGGGCGTACGATGTGCACTGTTCCGGCATGAAGGCCGCAACCTCAAGTCGACGGAAGCTGCGCAAATGCTAGCCGATGTGGCGCAAGAGGTGCTCACTCTGATGTCCGCCGGCATTCACGCAACCCGTGAGGCGGCGGGGTATTCGTCGGACCGGCTGAAGATCGGCTCGCTATACTCGCTGACCATCAGGACCGTTCCTGACATCGTCGTCGACATCAAGGTAAGGCGGCCGGCGCTCCAGGTCGAACTCGTGCTCGGTTCGAATGCCGAACTGCTCGACAAGCTGAAGCAGGGCACCGTCGATGCGGCCCTGATGGCCTTGCCGGACGGCGAGCCCGAAGTCGAATCCATCCCTCTTTTCGAAGACGACATCTTTTTCGCGGCGCCGGCCGGTTCACCCTACGCGAACCAGGAGGCGGTCGATTTGCGGGACTGCCGCGACGAGACCTTCGTTTCCCTCGGCGAGGGATTCGTGACATATCGAGGCTTTATGGAGGCGTTTCGCGTCGCGGATTTCACGCCGAATGTGACCATGAAAGTCGGCGATATTTTTTCGCTGATGAACCTTGTGAGCGGCGGGGTCGGATATACGCTACTACCAGGCCGCGTGCGCGGCGTGTTCGGCGACAAGGTGCAATTCATTCCTCTCAAGCCGCAATACCTGATGCGGCAGTCAATCGGTGTCAGCTTTCTGCACGCACGCGAACGCGACCCGAACCTGTTGGCGCTGATGGCCGTCTGCCGTCTTTGCACGAGAAGGGCTGGCTGAGGTTTCAGCCCTCACTCGCGCACCCGTTCCCGCTCGATCAGCGCGCCAAGATCCGGCAGCGCCGTCTCGCTGCAACTCACGGCGATCCCCTCTGTGAAAATCGCGCTGCTTAACCGTGTCAGCACGTTGGCCGGCGGCATCTCGACGGCGAGGCGTGCGCCTCGTTCCCACGCAAGCCTCACCGTGTCATGCCAGCACACCTGCCGCGCCATGTTGCCCGCAAGATCGGCCACGATGCGCGGGCCGTCAAAAAGCGGGCGTGCAATGTTGCTGCTCAGATACACGAGACGAGGCGCGCGCACGGTGATCTGGCCAAAGGCATCGGCGAGCGCCACCGCCGGTGCGTCGAGCAAAGCGCAATGCGACGGAACCGCCACGTCGAGACGCTCGCAGCGTTGCGCCCCGTGTTCGATCGCAAGCGTCGTAAGGCGGTGCATGGCAGCATCGCTTCCTGCAACGACCATCTGCGTTTCTGCGTTAATGTTCGCAAGGAACACGGGCGTGGCCGCGCTGTTCACTTGCGCGATCAGTCGTTCGAGCGCCCGCTGTGTCATGCCGAAGATCGCAGTCATGCCGTAGCCGCTTGGGTAGGCGCGTTCCATCAACTGGCCGCGCAGCTCGACGAGCTTCACGGCGTCGGCGTATTGAAGCGCGCCCGCGATCACGGCGGCCGGATAGGCGCCGATCGAAAGCCCCGCCACCATGTCGGGTTCATAGCCGCGGGCGCTCATCACGCGCGCCTGAGCGACGCCCGCGATCAAGACGCAAAGTTGCACCGCGACGGTGGAGCGCAGCGAATCGGTATCGTCGAGCGATGTGACGTCGTAGCCCAACGTGTCGCTGGCTTCTCGCAGTGTTCGAGCGACTTCGGCGTGAGACGGGAGCGCATGCAACATGCCCGGGCGCTGCGAGCCCTGACCGGGGAATGTGAACAGTACGCTCATGATGCGTCGCCAACCCAGGGATCCGATACGAGCAAGGGGCCACGCCCCGTCTTCAGCAGAACGCGATCCGCGTTGCCGGCCCACTCCGCGAGCGCGAACCCGCCGTGGCCTGTGTCGACCTGCATGTCGATGCGCGCCGGCGACGCTTGCAGCAACGAGAGAAGCGAGCGGGCTTCGTCGCGCGGCAGCGGCTTCGATGCGCGCAGCAGCAGATCGAGGTCGCTGTCCTGGCGCAGCGTGCTCACGCCGCTCGCAAGCGCAAAGCCGACGCTGCCGGTGATGCCCCACGTCAACCGAAGCCGGTCGAGTTCTAGCGCGATGCGACTCAGTGCGCGCACGCAGGGCAGTGTGGAGAGTGCGGCCTTCGTCCGCCAGGCGCGGCCTTTGGCGAGCGCCTCGGGCGTGACGCTGAGACGGATGCGCTCGTGCGCCACGTGAGCGGCGAACCGCTGACTGCGAGCACGACCGCGAAGCCCGACCGGCACCACGCCCTGCTCGCTGACCGCTTCGCGCCGCACGACCACCGGCGCGTGCGAAAGCCACTCGCGCGAAGCCCATCCAGGTACTTCCGATGTCGAACGAAGGTCCTCCCGCTCGCCGATCCACAGGAGGTCGTGCGGGCGAAACGGTTCATGAGCGGTAGACAAGAGGATTCTCCCAGGCGCATCAAGCGTCCATCAAAGCCTTAGTCGCAAAGAACAACAGCGAAGGTCCGAGCAGGCAGCCGACGCCCGTATGGAACGTCGCGATCAGCGCCCCGTAAGGCACGAGCCGACGATCGGTCGCGGCGAGCCCCGCGCTCACACCGCTCACCGTGCCCGCCAGGCCGCCGAAGATCATCGCGGAGCGTGGCGTCTTCAGTCCCATGAAACCGGCCGCGAGCGGCGTGCCGATCATCACGATGATCGCCTTGATGAGGCCCGTCGCGATGCTGAGCGCGATCACATCCGAGCTCGCGCCGATCGCCGCGCCCGTCACCGGTCCCACGATATACGTGACCGCGCCCGCGCCAATGGTCGTCATGCTGACGGGATCGGTATAGCCGAACGCGTAAGCAATGCTCGCGCCGACGATGAACGGCAGCACGGTGCCGAGCAGCAGCGACACCACGCCGATCATTCCCGCCTTGCGCGCCTCGGTCGCCTGTACCTCGAACGCGGTCGCGACAATGGCGAAATCACGCAGCATCGCGCCGCCCATCAGGCCGATGCCGGTGAAGAGCGGCAAGTCGGCGATACCCTTTTGTCCGCCGGTGAATGCGCCGCCGACATAGGCGAGCGCGAGGCCGATCACGATCGCGATTGCCGAGCCGTGCACGCGTCCGAAGGTCAGCTTGCGCGAAATCAGCGACGACGCCCACATGATGAGGCCCACCAGCGCGAACGCTGTGACGAGGCCGTTCTGAATCAGATTTTTATCGAGAATTTGCAACATGACTGACTCCTGCTTCAGATTTCTTCAAGATGCGGAGCGTTCACGAACGACGTGCTATCGCGACCGGTCCGGGAAAGAACGGCGATGCAGCATGCGCAGACGGCCGCAGCACCCAATGCCGAAAGCAGTGCGACGGGGCCGCCCTTGAGCGCGGCCACGACGTTCTGGTTGGCGGCCATCGCCACCACGACGGGGATGTACATCGCGCCCCAGAAGCCGACGCCAAATTCGGTTTCCTTCGGCAGCAGTCCCCTCTTGTGCAGATAGAGCTTCAGGAAAATCAGCAGCAGCATCGCGATGCCGACGCCGCCGACGTTCGTCTTCACGCCGATCGCGACGCCGAGCAGGTCGCCGAGAAAGAGTCCCGCGAGATGGCAGAACGCGAGAAGTGCAGTTCCATAGATGATCATTTCATGTCTCCTGTAATACCTTTATTGGCTTCTGACGAGCGGGTGCGAGAAGCGAAGCTCTACCGCCATTGCTCCCGAAGCTTGCGGCGAACCGTCGCGGAGGCCGCGCGGTGCTCGCTGCCGAGCCGACTTTCCAGACCGCGCGACGGGTCGTTGCGGATGTCGTCGAAAGCGACCTGCAGCGCCTTCTCGACGGTGGTCTGATCGGCGCTGGTCGGCGCATCGGCGTTGGTTACGCTCAGGAGTTTCCAGAGCAGCCCGAGCGATGCGTAGTTGTCGATGTCGTAGGCCATCGGCGGGACGCGCGCCGTGAACGCTTCGAGATCGGCGACTGAGCGGAGCGTGACTCGCGCCGCCGATTCCTTGCCCATCGCGTGGACCATGACCTTCGGATCGGCGAGTGCGATGAGGCGGTTGGCCTGATAGCCGTGCGCGAGAAACGCACCCGACATCGCGCGCCCGACGATCAGCCCGATCACCGGATGGCCCGCGAGACGCGCGCTGGCGTAGGCATCGGCGGCGGCGGCGAGCGCCTGGTGGATGCCGTACGCTTCCTCGCGCCGGCCGTACGCCTGGCTCGCCACGTCGATCACCGCGACGATCGCGCGCTTCTCTTCACGCTTGCTATCCGCATCGACGACCTCACGCACCGCGCGCGCCACTTCCCATCCTTCGACGAGACCGACCTCGCCGCCGCGCGCCCGCGGGAACGGATTGTCCGGGTCGGGCACCACGGCGATGAAGCGCGCGGGACGGTCGCCCAACCGCGCATCGGCGACCCGCACCGACGGCGGATAACCGGCCTGCAACGGCGCGCTGTAAGTGAGCGCGTCGAGCCAGACTGCGCCGCGCTTCGAAAGCTCTTGTGTGCTCATAACTGAAACCCCTTGCCGTAGATGGCGGCCGCCTGTTCTGGCGTGGCCTGCACGCCCGGATCGACCTCGGAAAGCCGCGTCAGAAAACCCGCGACGCGCTCGCTGCGGCATGCCTCGGGCCGCCCCGCGCGAAAGCGTTCGATGACGGCCGCGCGGATCGCGTCGGCGTCGTCGGCGACGTAGTCGTCGACGAGTCCCGTACGATGCCGCTGCTCGCAGCCGGTGAAGCTCCAGATCATCGGACGGTCGCGCGAATCGAATTCGGCGATGCCCGCTTCCTGTTCGATGACCGCCGGACCGTTGAGGCCCAGGCGCGCTTCGCGGGTGCCGATCAGATAGCTGCACAGTCCCGCCGCGATCGACATGCCGCCATAGCAGCCGATCGGCCCGGCCGTGATGCCGATCACCGGCTGGTAGCGCCGCAAGTCGACGATGCCTGCGTGAATTTCCGCGATCGCCGCGAGCCCGAGATTGGCTTCCTGCAAGCGCACGCCGCCCGTTTCGAAGAGGATGACGGCGCGCGTCGGGATGCCTTTGCGGTTGTCCTCGGCGGCGAGTTCGAGGCTGCCCGCGATCTTCGCCGCCGACACCTCGCCCATGCTGCCGCCCTGGAATCCGCCATCGATGCCAAGCACGACGGCTGGCTGCCCGTCGATGGTTCCCTTCGCGACCACCATGCCGTCGTCGGCCTGCGTCACGATGCCCTGGCGCATGAGCCACGGCGACGTGATGCGCTGGAACGGATCGATCAGTTCGCTGAAGGTGCCTTCATCGAGCAGCTTGTTCGCGCGGCTGCGCGCATCGAGCTCGATGAAGCTCTGGCGTTCGAGCAGTTGCTGTGTATCCATGATCGTCACGCTCCGCCGGTTGATTTCAGTTGTTCGAAGACCTGCCCGATGCGCATCTGCACGACGCCCGGCGTCGCGCCCGAATCGTTGATTTCGAGCTTCGCGGCGGGGAGCGACCCGTCGCGGAAGATGCGTTCGAGCACGGCCTGCCAGAGGTGGCCCTTGCCGTCGACGGAAGTCGTGATGCTCACGACGGTGCGGTGCGCCGCGTTCGCTTCGAGCAGCACTTCGAGGTCTCCCGAGGCGACGACGCCCGCGAGCGCGCGGCCTTGTACGGGTTGCCCCGCCGGGAATTCAAGGACGATGGTTTCCATGTGTGCTCCTATGCGTTCGACGTGTGAGCAGCTTCGCGTTGAAGCCGGTCGAGAAAGAGGGCGGCGGCGAGCAGGTCGGCGGCTCCCCCGGGCGATACGTGCAACTCGACGAGACGGCGGTCGAGCGCCTTCAGTTCACGGCGCCCCGCGAGCGCCGCGGCGCCGCCTTGCTCCAGAACGCGCCGCGCGCCGTCCTGCATCTCGGCGAGCGCGTCGGGTCCACCGCGCGCGAGCACGCAGGTGTCGTCGAGGCTCGCCATCACGGCGAGCAGCGCGTTCAGGCGCGCGGCCGTTTCGCTGTCGCCGCGCATGCGCGAACGCACGAGTTCCGGCAGCGCGACGTCCACGACGTGCGGAAAGCCGGCCTGCGCCTGTCCACGCGCGCCGCCGACGTTGTAGTCGAGGCACGCCTGCTCGCCCTTGTTGCCGGTCAGCGCGGGCGCGTGGCGATCCTGCACGCGCGCAATCGATCCGGCGCGTGCGGCGACTGCCTCCGGCGCGAGGTCCGCCAGGTCATGCGCTGCGCCGGTGACGAGCAGCCCGAGCGCCCAGATCGCGCCGCGATGCGTATTCACGCCGCCGGTCGCGTCGAGCATGCGCGCTTCGCCAACGCGCCCGATTGCGCCGATGCGCTCACGCAGCGCGAGCAGCGGTTGCGTTTCGATGCCTGCACGCGCCAGTTCGACGAACGTCGGCTGCAATGCGAGCGCCGATGCGCACATCAGTTTCCAGTCGAGATCGTGATGCGCGCCGCGGCTGCGGATATCGACGAGTCCGGGCTTCGGCGCGAGCGTGACTTCGTCAATCAGCGCTTCCACCACATGCGCGCCGAAACGTTCGGCCAGGTCCGGCGCCTGGCGCAGCGGCCGCGCCGCGTTCATTGCGAGGTTCTCGCGCATTACCAGCTCCGAAAGCGTGCGGGCGGCTCGTACAGTCCGTCCGACCAGTCGACGATATCCGCCATGCTCTTCGCGGCGAGCAGCGACCGGCTCGCTTCGCTGCGGTGGATGCCGAGGTCCTCGGGCAGCGCGACGAAGCCATCGCGGCGCAGCGCCGCGAGCTTGCCTGCGTCGCTCTTGAGACCGATCGGCGTGACTCCCGAGACGGCCGCGATCATCTCCTTGCGATGTTCGAGCGAGCGCGCCTTGTAGAGATACGCGATGCCTTCCTCGGTCAGCACGTGCGTGACGTCGTCGCCGTAGATCATCACGGGCGCGAGCGGCATGCCGGATTCGCGGCCGACTTCGACGGCATCGATCGATTCGACGATGGTCGGCTGGCCGCCCGCCTGGAACGTCTCAACCATCTGCACGACGAGCTTGCGGCCGCGCTCCAGCGGGCTGTCCGTTTGCAGCAGATCGAGCCACGCGGGCGTCGCGTGGCGCCGGCCGTGCGGATCGTGGCCCATGTTGGGCGCGCCGCCGAAGCCGGTGAGCCGCCCGTGCGTCACCGTCGACGAGTTGCCTTCTCCATCCATCTGCAGCGTGGAGCCGATGAACATGTCCACCGCGTATTGCCCCGCGAGCTGGCACATCGTGCGATTGGAGCGCATCGAGCCGTCGTGGCCGGTGAAGAAGATGTCGGGCCGTTGCGCGACGTAGGCTTCCATGCCGAGTTCGCCGCCGAAGCAGTGCACGCTGTCGACCCAGCCGGTTTCGATCGCGGGGATCAGCGTCGGATGCGGGTTGAGCGTCCAGTGGCGGCAGATCTTGCCCTTGAGACCGAGCTTCTCGCCGTAGGTCGGCAGGATCAGTTCGATCGCGGCCGTGTTGAAGCCGATGCCGTGATTGAGCGACTGCACCTGATGCTTCTCGTAGATGCCGCGAATCGCCATCATCGCCATCAGCACCTGGATCGGCGTGATGAGGCGCGGATCGCGCGTGAAGAGCGGCTCGATGAAGAACGGCTTGTCGGCCTGCACCACGAAATCGATCCACGAGCCGGGGATATCGACGCGCGGCAGGTCCTTCGGATCGTCGACGATCTCGTTGACCTGTGCGATCACGATGCCGTCGCGAAACGCGGCGGCTTCGACGAGCGACGGCGTGTCTTCGGTGCTCGGACCCGTGTAGAGATTGCCTTGGCGATCCGCCTTGTAGCCGGCGCACAGTACGACGTTCGGCGTGAGGTCCACGTAGAGCCGCGCATAGAGTTCGATATAGGTATGGATCGCGCCGATTTCGAGGATGCCGTCCTGCAGGAACTGCGAGATGCGCAGGCTCTGCGCGCCGGCATACGCGAAGTCGAGCTTTCTGGCGATGCCGCGCTCGAAGAGATCGAGATGCTCGGCGCGGCTCACGCTCGGAATGATGAGATGCAGGTCGTGGACGACTTCTGGATCGACTTTCGCGAGGGAACGCGACAGGAAATCCGCCTGTTTCTGGTTGTTGCCCTCGACGACCACGCGGTCGCCCGAGGCGACGAGCGCCTGCAGGACATCGACGATGCGCTCGGTGGGTAGCACCATGCCATCCGCGATCGATGCAACCCGCGCGAGGCGGCGAAGTTTTTCCGCACGGCGCGTGGCCCAGCGGGAATGGGGCTGACTTTGACTGGACATGTGGACTCTCGCTCAGGACGTGAGGCAAGTCTAGGGAGCGAGGTGCACCGGTTCAATGACGCTTGGGACGCGTCTGTTATCCCAAGGGTAATGATCATTCGACGTGAACGCTAAAACCGTGACAGAACTGGGCAAGGGGGGCTTAACCGCGTCGCCCAGGGGTTTTCCCGGTTTCGCTGACGGATGTGCTCGACCGCGCGATCGACATCGTCTGGTTGATGCGCGAGGAATTGCAAGGCAGCCCGGGTTCCTGAACCTCGGCGAGGGCTTCCCCCGTCGAACGGTTGAAAGAAATACGGATAAACCAACAGTGTGTCATGCGCACCGGTGCCGGTTCGTTGTTTCGATATAGAAGCCGGTTTGGCTATATGCCGTTGCGATCGCATTTTCGGCAGAGTTCGCCGAGTGCGAAATAGAGGCTGAGTGCAGCGAATATCGCGGGCGTCCGGAGTCACGCCCTGAGACGGTCAGTCAAGGTTTTTTCGAGGGCAGGTGCAGCCCACATCCTTGACCTTGTAGCCTCGGGCGTCGCTCATTCATGAAACAGCGAATGCCGAAGAAAGGTCGTGCGCCCACCTGGCGAGCGACCTCCCCGACGTGAAAATGCTTACCCATGTAAGCAGCCGAACACTGTGAGCGCTTTCTCGACGTGGCGCTAAGCAAAGGTCATTTTCTGAGGTACACCGCGAGCCTGCAAGGAACGCTGAAACGTTAGACCGAAGCAGGGATAAAGTTGCTGGAATCTCTGGTCACGGGCCTGGTCCAGTTTCTTGACCTGATTGCTCGTGATTCGCGTGCCGTACTGACGCGCCGTTGTGTTCTCGACGGCGAGGATGTGGCTGGTGCGGCTGCGCATCAGTTGCATGCGTTTGCGGGCCAGGTCGCGCACCTCACGGTGCTTCACCGGCAGGATGGTGCCAGTGGGAAGGATCCCCAGGTGCAGCAGGTGGGCCAGGTAGCGCGCGTCGGTCTCGTCACCGCTGTGCTTGAGACCATCATATTTTTTTATTGCCGTAGTGTTGGCCAGATGTACCACGAAGCCGGCGGCCTGCAGGCCGTTGACAAGCCAGTACCAGTTGTACGTGGATTCGACCACGACGCCTGCCAGCTCGGTTCGCCACGGGGCAAGGAACGCCAGAATCATTGCCAGGTCGTTCGGTAATCGCTTTTCGGCGACCACGCGGTCCGTTTCGTCGATCACGCTCACCACGCTGTTGTTCGAATGCAGGTCAATGCCGCTATAGTTCATGATGACCTCCTTCCGGTTAAAGCGGTTTTGGCAAACTCACTTTAACCCCGCCGCCCGGCAGGGCGGCGGCAGGAGATCCGCTAGATGATTTTCAATCGGCCGACGACGCCGAAAACCTCCAGCCAATACCCTGCTCGATGAAAGTGACGGCGCACAGGCCAAACATAGGAGCTCAGCGACGACGGTCACCGATGTTGCTCTGCCAGGTGCGTTGCTGATTGGGCTGACGGATCCGCTGGTCTGTGTTCCTCGCTCTACTCGTACGAGACTGCGGAGGGGTGGACGATGCTCGTGGGCACACTTGCTCAAATCTGCCGGACGGCCATATCGTCGCTCGGACGTGAGTTGGCAGCCTGGAAGCCTTCCAGGGAGCGCGCGACATTCGGGACGGAAGCGATGCTTTCGGTCGCACTTTCGGTGGCAGCCGCGAACGCATTGCATCTTACAGACACATGGTGGGCAGCAATCAGCGGCTTCGCCGTGATGCAAACGAGTTTCGCAGGCTCAGTGCAACGTGCCGCACACCGCATCATAGGCACTCTGATTGGCGCGGCGCTTGGAACCATGGTGGGGCCATGGATCGGCGATAGGCCCTGGCTGTTTGTGCCCGTATTGGGGGCAATCGGCGGTGTGACGGTCTATCAGGCCAACGGGCCCAGAGCGGCGTACGCCTGGGTCCTGGGCGGAGTGACTGCCCTGATGGTGACTTACGAAGCGCATAAGCTCGCGTCAGTGCGATCAACTGAATTATTTGCAGCACTGCGAGTTGCCGAGGTCATGGTTGGAACGCTCGCTTGCCTGTTGGTGGCGAGCGTGTTTCACTTCGGGCCGAAACGGTATGCGAAGAACGGGCGGCCATCGGTGTCTGCAACCGTTCGCGCAGCGGGCGAATCCGCGGCGCCTTCAGCACCATTTCTTCCGCTGTCTCCAGAAGCGATGCGCCCGACGCGCATGCTGCTGTGCTTGCAGGGCGTACTTGCCATCGCAATCCTTGCAGCCCTTGCCTATGTTTTGCATGTGCCTGGATTTGCTCAGGCAATGGTCACGGCGATCGCGGTGCTGATATTGCCTGCAGGTCTGCCAGCAGACAGAACACAACAGCCGGTCATGGAAAAGATGGTGCAACGCGTGGCCGGCTGTCTGCTGGCCGGTTCGCTTGGTGTGGCCCTGCTGCCCTTGATGCAGGGGCAAGTGATACTGTGCATGTTCGCGCTGTCTGTCGGCGTATGGATAGGATGTCACGTGCAGACGGGGCGGGAAGGAGCAAGCTACGTTGGCCGCCAATTCACGATCGCGTTCATCATGGTATTCGTGCAGGACCATCATTGGTCGGCCGATCCGGTACCTGCGCTGATGCGGCTGTCGGGCATTCTCACCGGAATTGTCGTGCTGGCAGGGGTGATGCTCGCGACCAGCAGGCCGCATTTACCGCCGTCGTCGAACGACGTAACCCTCTGAACTCGAATTCACACGCGTCGTGTGGTAAGCCTCTTCCAATGTCCGCTTTGGGCAATGTGAGCGTCTATGTCGGGTCGAGATATGCGTCACGCCTGAGGCACTGAGCGGCCAGTTACGGTCATTCGACCGATTGACCAAGATCGTCGACAATATGTTCGACCTCTCCACGTAGGCGCCACGCCTTGGGCGTGTTCGACAGGGGCGAATCAATGATGCCATGTGCCAAGCGGTGACAGAATGCCTGCACGCACAAATGACATTTGCGCGACGCGGCGAGACTTTGGGTGTCGCCGAATAGCCGCCAGGAACCAGCGCGGTGACATTGACCGCGGGCGGGACGTTGGCACTGCGCCTAACCGCGTCCGCTTCCCCCACGGGCGCCTGCGCTCATGTGTCCTATCTCGGCGCGTCCCGTCGAGCCGAAGCCCGGACGCCCGCTACCGAACTCTGCGCGACCGAAGCCTTCAGGGCCGATTCCCCCGAACCGGCTCAATCCGACGCCCGGAACCCTATGCGATCCGACGAATTGTCGCGGCGACATCGCCGGCAGATGCGTGCGCGCCGCGCCGTACATGCCGCGCATGTCGTAAGCGCCATGCGGAGAATTGAAACCATCGTTGCCGTGAAAGAAGTGATTGGCGTCGATTAGACTGCGGTTGTGCCACACATACTGGCCGCCATCGAACCATACCGCCCGATGATGCCAGTCGGGCCTCCAGTGTCGCCAGCCCCATCCGTAGCCGCCGAAATATCCCAAATCGAATCCAACGCCGAACACGATTCCCGGCCCATCAAGGTAGAGGTCCGGATCGCGATACCAGCCCGGCCAGAGCGCCATCGGCGCGCCATACACGAGCGATGGATCGTATTCGGGCACGTACACGACTGCGGGATCGGCTGGCAGGATGCTGATCAATCCACCATCGTTCGTTACCGTTTCCTGTTGGTTGATTTCCAGGTTGCCCGCTGTGCTGGCCTGCTGCCGCATCGTCTGGATGGCCGCCATCAATTGCTGGGTCTGGCTCAGGTACGCGTCGCCAAGTGATGATGTCCAGACCACATTCTGGTCCATGTTCGCGAGCACGGCGGGAAATCCTGTCAGCGCCTTGACGCTGGCATCCCAGACCTGCTGATCGACTTGAGCGGCCAGTGCGTCCCCCGTCAATTGGGAATTCGATTGCATCCAGCGGTCCGCTGCGACGACTTCCGCGATATGTGTGGCTGCCGCGAGAATTTGTGCGACCAGGGGATCCGGATACAGCGCGATGGGAGCAACAAGTTGCTGCAACTCTTCCGGCGTGCGCTGAATTGCGACGGACGGCGGGACCAGTGTCTGACTATCCTGATCGGCGAACGCATGGCCCGCCATCCCGAACGCGATGCATGACGGCACGACGATTGTGAGGACTCGTCTCATCAACTTCATGGAATCTGTTCCGGTTTTGCAATCTGAGACTTCTACTGTAGGCAAATGAAGTGTCTTGGAACTGACCCACTGATGACGTTTTCGTTATCTTCTTTCAGTATTCGTTGTCGGTACGCTGAACCTGCAGGGGCAAGTACTGGTGAGACTTTTGTGGTTACCATGTGCGATCGTGGAAAGGCGGAACGCGTCGTAGTTCGTGCTGGTCATGATTCTCTCGCCAAAAGATATTGAGGTTTTATTCAACATCGATCCGCAAGGAGCTTTCATACACGCACCTCCTGAGTACTTTCATTGTGGGCTTGCTTGCGAGCTTACATAGATTCTGAGGGTGTCAGAAATTTTCCCGTCTGGAACGCGTAAGCGACATAGATGCCAGAGCGGGGTTATCCGCTCTGGCATCTATGTCGGATCTAGAAGCCGGTCACCTTTCCGGGAAGGACGCCCAGCGCCAGCGTCCCGAAGCGATCGATGAAGGCTGCCGCTTTCTCGCTCTTGGGCGATGCCAGGTAGCCCTTGTACAGAAACACGACTAGAACCGCGAGCAGGAAGAGATAGAACCCAATTACCATCGGGACCCAGACGGACAGCGGCAGCCCAACGGGCGGCGTAAATTCATGGCTCGGTGCACCCGTCGCGGTTTGGGCATGTGCGTTTGCGATGAGGCTGAGGCCGCCGCTGGTTAGCGCGTTGATTAGCAGGACGAGCGCGCCGACGCACGCGCAGAGTCCGATCAGAAATCCTTCGGAACCACGCGCGGCAATTGCGTCTTTGAATGTCAGCGGCGCGTAGGCCTGCTCGACGTCATCCTGAGCCGCTTTGAGAGACCACCGCGATCGGGCGTAACCAGGCGAGAAGGCGCTGGCAGCGGCCTCAGCGTCCTCTTCAGCGATGCCTGAAAGGAAGGGAGGGCTGAACAGCCCTCCCAGCCCGTCGGACGGCATGTCCGCCGGGGCATCTACCTGCGATTCACGAAAGTGATGCTCCACGCGATCCTTACTGATTTGCCATGCGAAGTAGAGCGCCCTGTATATCCCGTCCGCGAGAATCTGGTCCACAGCGTCACTGATCGCTTGCAAGGTGTCTTCGGGATTGTCGAAGCCGTCAGGTTCGGTTCTGTAAATGTTAAAAAACTGGAAAATTACGGTGCTGAGATGGTGGGAGTCATAACCGTGCACAAGGAAGGCATCCAACACGGAGAGCGAGCCGCGGTCGTCGGGCTTAGATCGCAATACGCGGAGCACCGGATCAGGGAGCGAGAGGGCAAGGACGCACGCAATGCCATAAACGTAGTTGTCGATCGTCGTACCCTCGACGGGCGTGGTGATCCGACGTTCCAGAAATTGAGCTATCTCTTCGTCGCGTAACTGTGCCGGGAACTCGTCTCGCCGAAAAAAGAACTCGAGAGCCATCGATACGCTGGCGTGCGGCCTATCCCGTTTGAATAGACTGAACCAGTCCACGTCGCGCAGCCTTTTCTTCGACTTTTTGACATGAGCGGCTCCCAGAGGGCAATTTTAGGGACGCGGTGCGTTTCTCGCGGGCGTCAGACTTATGTGACGCTGCCAAATACCAATACGGCGCAAGCGGCAGGTGACGCCATTTTCGCGAGCGCAGCTGAGCGGTCAGAGAAGTCTCGTCCATTGCATCAGAGCCGCTCGCTGTGGGTGACCCGGCTATCGACCGTCAATTGGGGGAAGCTGTGCGCCACAGTGTTTGCAATAGATTGCATCACCATCGTGCCCTGCGGTATGGCATTGCGGACAGGCGCGGGCGGGCTGCTGCCTCTGCCGCATGGCCGTTACCATTTCTCCACCGACCATGCCCGCCGGGAACGCAATTACGCCATAGCCGAGCAGGATGGCCAACGACGTGACGAATTGCCCGAGCGGAGTCTTCGGATGAATGTCACCGTAGCCTGTGGTGGTCATGGTGACCACAGCCCAGTACATGCTGACCGGGATGCTCGTGAAGCCGTTCGACGGTCCCTCGACAAGATACATAACCGTGCCGAGTACCACGATTAGAATCAGCACGACACCGAGGAACACCATGATCCTGTGCCGACTCCTGACGAACGCGCGCCAGAGAGCCTGGGACTCGTCGAAGTACAAGGGCAGCTTGAGGATGCGGAAGATGCGCAGCATGCGCAACAGCCTGACGTCCACGAGGACATGAAAGCCTGGCAGGAGAATGGCCAGATAGGTTGGCAGGATCGATATGAGGTCGACGACACCGAAAAAGCTCAATGCATAACGCAACGGACGTTCCACGCAAAGGAGCCGGAGAATGTATTCGGCAGTGAACAGCAGCGTAAAGAGCCACTCTAGAACATCGAGTACTACCAATTCACGGGCGCGAACAGCCTCGACACTGTCCAGCATGACGACAGCGACGCTGAGTATGATTGCCGACAGCAGCAAGGCATCGAAGCGCCGCCCGGCGTCCGTGTCGGCTTCAACAACGATGGCGTACAGGCGCCGCCGCCAGCCATGACCGGGCCTGCCAAAGTCGCGTTTAAGTGGGCGGACGACGTTCATGAGCAAGATCGAGTTCGAGTGTTTAGACAAGAGTAGTCGAATTGGGGCGATACCGTTGCTCGCAGTCGTCGCACCCGCTACCGCAACTGACCGGTGCGGGTCGGCGAGGGGCCATTACTGTCGCCGAGACGGCCATCATGGCCTCTGCCCGTCGCAGACGGCGCGCCCGCGGTGCCCGCCGCCCCAAGCCGGTGATGGCGGCGGGTGATTCCGTATGCCACTCACATCAGGCTGTTCGTGAAGACAGCCCACGAGAACTGATCCCGCTATCCTGGTGAACACTGCAAGGCCCGTCGTGTCCTGGCTTGATAGCCAGATGCCAGCTCTGCCGAGACGCCTGGCCGCGATACCCGCCATCGACGCATTCCGTCCGTGAGAAGGGTGCAATGGACCGCACGGAAGGTAGGAGCGCGGGGTTGCACCTGCATTCCTGGTCGCCGGCCGACCGGTCGTAGGCCTACCCCGATCATCAGCCTGCCCGCTTCGTTGCCCTGGCTCGTCGCGCGAGCATGTTCATACCCTCGACGAACGCTGAGAATGCCATCGCCGCGTAAATGTAGCCTTTGGGGACATGGGTGCCGAAGCCCTCGGCAATCAGTGTCATGCCGATCACGAGCAGGAAGCTGAGCGCAAGCATGACTAACGTCGGGTTCCGGTCGATGAAGCGCGACAAGGGTCCAGCGGCGAACAGCATCGCCGCCACCGCCACAATCACGGCGATGAACATGACCGGAATATGCTCGGTCATGCCTACTGCGGTGATGATGCTGTCGATCGAGAACACGAGGTCGAGAACAAGAATCTGTCCGATGGCGGCCCAAGGTGTTAGCGAGGCCGCCCGTCCTTGGCCTGCACCGTTCTCCTCATCGTGGCCGACATGATGATGAATCTCCGTCGTCGCCTTCCAGACGAGAAACAGGCCGCCACCGATCAGGATCAGATCGCGCCACGAGAACCCATGGCCGAACAGTTCGAACAGCGGCTGCGTGAGGCGCACGATTAACGCGATGGTGCCGAGCAGACCGAGTCGCATCACGAGCGCAAGCGCGATGCCGATACGCTGGGTACGCGTGCGCTGCGCGGGCGGAAGCTTGTTGCTGAGGATTGAAATGAAGATGAGATTGTCTATGCCGAGCACCACTTCCATCACGATCAGCGCTGCAAGTGCAACCCAGGCAGTGGGATCGGCCGCGAGTATGAGGAAAGAATCCATGGGTGCGATTGTTGACCGACAGGAAAAAGGGATGTACGCAGAGCCGGATTCTTGCCAGTGCAAGGATCCGAAGGATGACGAACGCCGCAGGGCGACCGTCGAGCGACACCGGATGGGACGCCAAGAATTGGTAGATCGCAGCGGAGAGTAATAATGTTAAAGCAGGGTGAAATATTTGCTCAAACCGAGGTGGAAACGTCAGCATCGGGACGACGCGCTGAATAAAATAAAACATGACTAAAACAGTCCCAGCAGTCACGTACGAATGGAAGCGCTGTTCGGGGGTCATGTTCGATGTCTCTTGTCGAGCGGCGATGATGGAGTGTAGGCGACGTGAAGGGAAAATATAAGGAAGCACGCGTCCTTTTGCTACGTTGGCCGAACGCCGGCTACGGTCCTCCGCGCGATGCGCGGTTTGAGAGTTCTGGCGCGCGTCGGCATCGGGCAGAGTTCGGCCACATTCGGACACTGGACGGCGCTTAGACTTCGCCGTTCGAACGTCTCGGGCGCTCAAGTACCGGACATTGAGATACGGACCCAATCCGGTAAGTCGTCGGCCAAAGCTTCGGCTCGCACAGCTGCAAGTCTGCGTCTCCGAGAAAGTCGACTCTGGTCCCCGTGCGCTTGACCTTCCAGCGACGGGAAGGTTGATGATGAATATGCGGGTCTTTGATGAGAACCGTGGTCGCCCGCTAACGATCAAGTTACCCACTTTGAGAGCATATTCAGATGAAAGCCAACCGTTTACTTATCGTCCTCTCGATCCACGTCGGAATCGTGTTGTCTGGCATGGCACTCGACGCGAGCGCGCAGCAATCAGGTGCCGTGGCGAATGGGCAGATGAGCATGCCCGCTGGAAAAATGGAGACGCCTGCACAAGCCGGCGGTCCGCTGCCTGCATCAACGCAGGCCTTCGAGAACAACGCAGCGAAGATGATGAAAAATATGAGTGCCCCCGGATACACAGGAGAGACAGACGCGGACTTTGTGGCGCACATGATCCCGCATCACCAAGGAGCGGTGGACCAAGCCGAAGTCGAGCTCAAGTACGGCGAGGATCCGCAAATGAGGGCGCTGGCGAAGAACATCATCAAGGCGCAAAAGAAAGAAATTGCCTTTATGAAACGGTGGCAAGCCGGGCACGACACAAACATGTGACGCGCGAGGCAGTATGGCGCGCCTGGCTGGGTGGCAAAGACTTGGAAGGCGTTGCCGAACGACTGCATCTTGCAGCCACAAACGGTTTTTTGGGCCAATGACTTGACGGGCAGCACGCGTGCATGAATGACCGCTGGCCCCTGAAATCGCCGTTCACCTCGCGCTGGTTCCAACGGCCGAGGTGGGTCGGGTGTCGCCCATCGGTGGAGGTAGTTTCCTAGGAAAACTGGATGACATTGATATCACGCTGCAGACGGGCCCGATGACCGGATGGCAATACGCCGGTGGTGGACAGCCAGCGCTGCCTCGCCGCCGCTGGTGGCGTGAAAGAGTCCAAGCTGCTTGATGTCCAGTTTGTCGAATCGAGAAAAGATCCGGCGAAAGCCTTTGAGTCGCCTGAGCAGTAGCTCAACCTCGTTACGGCGCTTGTACATTTCACGATCGTATTTCCAAGGCTGGAGACGCGTGCTTTTCGGTGGGACCACGGAAATGAATCCCGGATCGAGCGCCAGTTGCCGGGTCTCGTCGCCCTCATATGCTTTGTCCATCGACAGATGCAGCGGTCGATTGGTCGGCCCCAGGCTCACGTTGCCGCGCTGTCGCAGCAGGCAATGCTCGATCCGTTGATATTGGGCTTCAGTGATTTCCATCACTCAACCATATGCTCAACTGCAGTTAGTGCGAACACGCCCTTCTAGTCCGCAACCGGCATTGGCATGTTCGAGACATTGACCGTGACTCGCGCCAGAAGTCGGTCGGCGTCCTTGTTCTTAAGGCGCAGTGCGCCGGCAGCGACAGCTTTCGCTCGCATGTCGAGGCGAATCCAGTAGTACGGCGCACCGTTCGGCGTGAAGGTGCCGTCGGCCGCGCGTGCGGGGATCCACGAGGCGGGATCAAGTCCGATTTGCAAGGCCATTGCAAACAGCGCATCGGGCGTCGGATCGTCCGAAAACAGCCGGCAATGTTGGGCTTGCGGACCGCGAGCGCTCCAGGCGCCGCTTTTCAATTCGTCTACGTAAATCATGATGATGGGCTAACGTAATATAGGTTTTGCGAGCGTCGGACACACGTGGCCGACGCTCACCAAAATGCGGGCAAGCTCGATGTGCGCTTCACCCGCTTCTTCGGCGACCACTCGCTTGCATCCGGATTGTTGAAGCAAGCCGCCGCAGAATCGTTGTCGTCCACCCGAAGGTCATGCCAAAGCGGTATTTGCACAGGCGATGGTGTGAGTTTGGCGGACCTTCAACTGCGTCCTTGCCCATCGTAGCAAAAAATAGCTCATTCGATGAGAATCTGAACGGGCGAATTCGGCGCACTCAACGTTGCTCTGTTCGTCGATTGCGTGTCGACTGAGGGAGTCGACTGTGCAAACGCGGATGCTGCCGCCAAGGTTCCAGCAAATGCCATTGCGCTCGCCAAGGATTTCATTTGCAATATCCGCAAGTGTGCAGAGTGTACGACCGATTCCTCACGCGTTGGCTGTTTGCAGATCGATCAAGCGAAAGCGTAGCCGCTTGCGCCTGGCGGGTCGATTGTGGAACCGTGAAAATAAATTCATCTCGATGAACGCAGGAAGACTCCGTCTTTGAAAACGGAGATGCCCTGGAACAGGGGCCGAAGGGGGCTGGGAGAACTCTCTTGTCGTCATCATTCACCGACTGCCAATTTCTTGACGTCAATTTGTCGTTCGTAAAGACCCATTGGAACTTTGGGACCAGTTTCTCTCGACGACATACGATGTCGACCTGCTATCTCCAACCGGCCAGGAGAAACTTCGCGAACGCGTTTTAGCGCAATTGGCAGGGAACCTCGATAGTAGTGAAAATTTACGTGTCGGTTATGGGCTTAGACTAATCATGGCGCGGTCGATCCGAGGCGAAAGCCAAAGACGCCTCGATTTTCGACCCTCGCAGCCAGGCGACACACAGGGAATCCGTCGGTCTTGAACGACCGCCCACGCGTGTTCCAGCCGGCGCAATCAAAGGCGCATTGAAAGTTCCGACGCCCACAACGCACTCGACCAAGTCACTATGCTCTCTTGCCAATTCCTGAAAGCGCCATGGCGATACAGGCGAAGACGAACAGCTCCATGATGGCCAACAGGCAGTTAAGCAGCTTGTTGACGGTCGAGATGAATCCATCACGATGTCCTCTCTTGTTCGTCACAAAGACAGCGAAAACGAATCCGGCCAGAACGAGTAGCGGCATGCCTGATGCTCCAGTCAACGCATTCCGAACATTGAGCCGACGACTGGCGTGGCTCGAGAGATTGCGTTGAATGACTCGTCATCGCGTTTGCAATGAGCCTCAAATCGGTCGACCTCCTCGATGCACTCGTTGATCGCATTCCCGAATATATCGGCAAGCGTGCTCTTGAGGGTAACCGCGATTTTTCCCATGTTGAACAAAGCCGAGACCTTTTGTCCGAACGTGCCGCTTTCGAGTTGTTCGCCGAGGCGCTCAAACTTTGCCGTGCTGCTAGATCCGATCTTCTCGAAACTCGCTGACACTGCCTGCAGAAGTTCGTAGGGGTACTCATCTCCGGATTTGAATCCGAAAGATGACAGATAGTCGCGGAAGAAATCGTACTCAGAAAACTTCTGCTCGAGATCCGGCATCGCGAGCATCTGATCGGGGTCGAAATCGGAAACGTTGAACACGTTCAGGCTGGATGCTTTGATTTTCTCGACAACCCGATCCCTCAGTTCGACCAAGCTACGCCGCACTTTCCGACACGTCACGACGCCTAGCCGTTGGCGCAGGAATGACTGCGACTGCTCCAGATATGAGGCGAGTACCTCGTCACGTCCGAATGCATCAACAGTTTGACCGCCCCGCTTGCGCGCGGTCACCGAGCAGGCCTGATGGATGGTCAACGCCGGGAACTGCCGCCTTATGACTGCCGCTAGCGTATTTGCCTTGTCTTTGCCGTCCCCGTCGCTGTCGGTGAGAATGATCTGCAGCGGCGCCGAATGCCTGGACGCCTCCTTGATCAGGCTTGCCTCGACGTCTTCGAATCGTGCGGAATTCGCGTTGATCACGTAAAAAAAAACCGTGAACCCATTTGCCGGGTTCATCGGGCACGTTGCGTTCGGTGAGAAAACGTCGGAAATCGGAGGTCCACTGAGAATAGTTGTCGGCTTCGAGACCAACGCTGTCGAACATCTTTAACGCGAATCCCTGCTTTTCGAATTCGTGAGATTGGAAGTTTTGCTCCCATGTGGTCACGGGCTTGCCGCGTCCCGTGGAAAATCGTTCAGGCATATCGAAGAAGTAGTTGCAGAAGCTGCTCTTTCCCGCGCCCGATTTCCCCAGCACGACGATGTTGATGCTGTATTTTTCGAAATTCATGTCTGCCATTGCTATCCCGGTAGGGACGCGGCGGCCGGTCAGGCCGCGCACCTCCAGCATCGTGCCGCTGATGCCGCCACTCGGCAGCACCTGATCGGTAAAGACCTTGGCGATGCCGAGTGGAGTCAAGGTGCGTAGAGACAGGGGTGTCCGGCCTCGCACAAAGTCTCGCGCCATACCAACGCCGCGCTGACATAGGTGCCGGGCTGAACCGCATGCGCGACCAGCATCCAGCCGGGACGCGCCGAGCGCATGAGTTCAGCCATCTTTTGCAGTGAGCCGAGGTGCAGCACCACCAGAATGACGGCGAGAAAGCCCATCAGTCCGACGTGATGGGCGAGTAACTGCTGTCCAGGCGTACGGGTGTCAATACTCAGGTGGCGTATCAGAATCTGAGCAGAGGCAACACGGGCAGGGCACGCCGCTCGATACGGCTTTCATTCCGGGTGCGGCTAGCCCTCGTCGAACCGGCCTCAGATGATTGCACGGGTGCCCATCACCCATTCGTTTCGAACGGCGTGATTGCTGGTGGAAAGTACGCATACGTTTGTAGCGAAGCCTGACCTTCGCAGCTATCGATGTGCGAATGTCAGGAAAGCGACTGCGGAACCTGTTTGCGCTATTCCCGCAGATCGAGTTGGCGTGGCAGTTGCCCGAGTTGCTGGAACACGCCTAGCCAATCCTCGAGATGCCAGGTCTTCGCGACCAGCTCGCCCCGCATCTCGTGGAATGAGTGAATGGCAAAGCGGACGCGCTTTGATGTTGCCGCGATGCCCATAAGCGGCCCTGTTTGAGTACCCGTGACTTCAGCTCGCACTCCAATCCGGTTGCCGTGGATCAGCATGTCGAGGATATCGATCTTCATGTCAGGAAGAGCGGCAGCGATGTTCTGAAATATCGATGCCATCTGGTCGGGGCCGGGCATCGCCCCTTTCGGCTCGGGTATGTATTCCCAGTCAGGAGTAACCACTTCGCGCAACATTTCCAGGTCGTGGTGCGCGAACGCCTCGTACAGGCGTTCAATCCTCGCACGCGTCTTTGTCTCGGCAATCTCGTTCGATGTCATATTGCTTCTCCTCTTACGAAGCGATGCATTCGATAACGCTGGCCAACCATGTTACAGCAATCGGATGGGACCAAAGCGCACCAAGCCGGGGAGTCACTGAACGGATCGCAACAATGCTGACGGTTTAGTATCGCTGATGGCTGGTTGGTGAGGCCCTTCGTTCCCGACGATCGCAATCTCGGCGGAAGAGCCGTCTTCCATAACGTAGAGTAGCGAGACGATCGCCGTGGTGGGGAAGTAAACGTGATTGAGCCGGTCGCCGGATTCATATACAACCTGCCCCAAGGGCATATCAATGCTGACCAGATGGGGGAAAAGGCGCGCCCACTCTGCTTCGGGCAGAACGGAGAGCAGGTGATTCCGTTTGGGATTTTGCTCGTTTGCCACGTGTCGCTCCCCGACATGCTGTCCAGAAACTGCCCCTGCTCGCCAAATTGTTCATGACAATGTCAGGTCTCGACGGCGGTTGGACAACAGGCCCCACGAAACTGGCGATGACGCCGCCGTGTTGCAACGCGCGCCCGGAATCTGCCTAAATTATAGATCGTGCACCGGGCGGCATTGTGTCATGCAACGGCCTCAATTGTGGCTTGCCGTGTCTGCACTGACGACTCTTTTAGCGCCGTGATCCTGGCAAATGCGAAGGACGTCCCGATAGGTCCGGGTAACGTCCATCAAATCCTCGGCGAGCCGAGCTATGTTGGCGATTTGCCGATCGATCATGTCAAGCGACCGAAGCACCTCCGGTCGGTCCGCCGACGCCCTGCGGATGAGCTGAGTGGCGAACTGCAGCGGGGTGAGCGGTGCGCGAAGCTCATGCGCCACCATAGCCAGAACCTGATTTTTCAGTTTCGGTGCACCGGCATGGTCGCCGACTGGACGGGACGCATTGAATGCGACGACGGTAGACTGTCGCGGAGCGCCTTCGATAATTTCTTCTCTCCCATCCGCGTGGCGTTCGTCGCGAGCGCTAACAGACCACCGGAAAGATGTAGGGTGAACTGATATATTTTTTCCCCAGATCGCGCCCTTCAGGTCGCGATGCACAAAGCGCCGGTAGCTCACCAATGCCTGCATCGTGAGAGCGATCTGACGCTGAAGATCGCTGCAACGCGCAGGTTGAGATAGCACGATCCCACGGACGGTACGGTAAGTCTGTACGGTGGCGTTCAGGTCAGTAAAAACAACCGCATCGATCGCCCTCCGCCTGGTTTGCCCGGAATAGATCAGCGTCATTCTTTTGCGCCGGCAGTGCTCAGTAAGCGGCGACGGAACGGGGGCTGCAGATCAGGCGTATTGTCGAAGACTCAACGAAAATTCCCTGAGCGCGTTGATCCCGCTCTGCTCGCAAAGACGACACCAGTCCTGCAACTGGGAGAGCAACTGCTCCCGCGATGCATTGGAGCGCTCCCACATCGCCGACAGATCCCTCCTCAATTCCATGCAGGCACGTAGCTTCTGGTTGTGGTCGTATGTTTCCGGCAACGGTCGTCGATCCTGATTTCGTTGGGCCTCCAGCCCGTTGCGAAGCCGCATCGTTGCACCGCGCATAAGAAGGTACCTTTCGCGGCGGCTGGCGTGCCCCATGCGCTCGATTTCCTCACGGCAGGCGCGTTCGGCCGCCCTTGCAAAGCCGGCCATGACCTCGTGGCGGTTGCGAAGTACGGCTTGCAGCGTATCGTCGTCGAGCACCACCTTGCCTTTGACCCGATGCGGTGTGGACGCCACTTTTTTCGCTTTCGCGAGACCCAGCGCGGAAAGGATGCAGATGTACGTCCAACCGATGTCGAGTTCGTACCACTTACTGGACAGCTTTGCGGATGTCGCATAAGCGTGGTGATTGTTGTGCAGTTCCTCTCCGCCGATCAGAACGCCGACGGGGATCAGATTCGTGCTCGCATCGTCAGTACCGAAATTGCGATAACCCCAGAAATGTCCGGCGCCGTTGACCACGCCGCCTGCCCAGAACGGAATCCACATCATCTGGACGGCCCAGACCGACATGCCGACGATGCCGAACAGCGCAACATCGATCACCAAGAGCAGGCTTATGCCAAGATTCGGGTACTTCGCGTAGACGTTGCGTTCCATCCAGTCGTTCGGTGTGCCGTGGCCGAACCTGCGCAGTGTTTCTTCGTTTTTCGCTTCGACGCGATAGAGCTCAGCGCCCCCGAGCAGCACCTTCCAGATACCACGGGTTTGCGGACTGTGCGGGTCGTCATCGGTCTCGCACTTCGCGTGATGCTTACGATGGACTGCGGCCCACGGGCCGGTAACCATGCCCGTCGTCATCCACAGCCAGAAGCGGAAACAATGGCTCACTGCCGGATGCAGATCAAGCGCGCGGTGCGCCTGGCAGCGGTGGAGGTAGACCGTCACGCTGACTATCGTGGCATGCGTCAATACCAGCGTGGCCAGCAGAGTCTGCCACCACAACAGGGAAAGCAAGCCGTTCGAGAGAAATGCCAGGGAAGTACTAAACAAGTCGGTCTTCTTTCTAAGCAAAGCAGAGCAGAGCGTCGGGATGTCGCGGGCTAACCCGCTCCGTTTCCCTCGCTTTATTCGGGTCCTGCCCCACCCGATTGTCTGTGGCGCGACAGAAACGAATTCAGCGCGAAACGATTGCCAGACAACCAGGCCGGGCAAACCGGACGTGATTGTTTCGTGCGTCTTTGGCCGCCCCGTCGTGCCGCTATACGACTCAGGGGAGATCGTCTACACGATGTACGCCACGGCCGACGATGTCGGTACGGTTTCGTACCAGAAAGCGGGATGTCGAAGCGCGATGGCAGCGGTTTGCGCCGCGAGCAGGCGACCGGCAAACGGCCGATTCCGACCTGTTTGGCTGCTAGCGTGCCGGGTCGATAGACGCTACGAGTGTCTCTACGCTCGCGGACTCGTGATGCGGCCGCACCTCCGCGGGGCGGCGCGTGGCCGGTACGGCACCGTACCGACTCCGATCTCAATGATAGGCACCGTGTCTGTGTTGCCTTGAATTTGTCCTTTCAAGGTGCTTCAGAGACGGCCGCATGACACACGATCCTGTCCGATCGCCGCGACCGACTGCGCCCACCCACAAGACGGGGTTGGTAACCATGAATCCGATCACCTTGTTTCTGTCAGTCGCATTCGTGCTGGCCGGTGCCGCCGCCGGCCAATGGATCAGCATCTATCTGGCGCCCCCCTTGATCATCATCGGCATCCTGGTCGGACTGGAAGCAGCCATTGCTGCGAACTTCGTCGAAGCGGTTCGCGTCTATGAAAATCAGCCGGATGCGCTCCAACTTCGTGCGATGAACATCATTTATGAAACCACCAAGGAGCGCGGGGCGACCATCCCCATGCCGACGTCGATGGTGGACAGTCTGAATCCGGCGCTGGCGCTCGCAATCGCAGGACGTGATCCTGCTACCGGCGCAGTGTGAGTCCGCTCAAGACGGCAGCGTAGATGAAGCGGAGAATGCCAACGCGACGGCTCATGACATGAAAGCTCGAGCTATGCGTTGATCCGGCGTTAGCGCCGTTGTTACCGCCGTTGCAGATGTTGCCGTCATGGTTCGCGATTACCCATGGAGACCGCGATGAACATCAGTCCTCTCGCCGGCAAGCGCTTGCCCCATACAATGCTGGTCAATGTGCCGCGGCTTGTCACGGCGTACTACACCGACAAGCCAGATCCGGCTATCCCGGCGCACCGGGTCGCGTTCGGCACATCCGGGCATCGCGGCTCGGCGTTCACGCGCAGCTTCAACGAGTGGCACGTACTCGCCATCACGCAGGCCATTTGCCACTACCGGAAGCAGCATGGTATCGACGGCCCGCTCTTTATCGGCATCGATACGCATGCACTGTCTGAACCCGCTTACGCGAGCGCGCTGGAGGTGCTCGCTGCCAATGGTGTTGAGGTCATGATCGCGCAAAACGGCGAATACACGCCCACACCGGCCGTGTCGCACGCCATCCTTGCGTACAATCGCGGCCGGCCCGCGGGTCTGGCGGACGGCATTGTCATCACGCCGTCGCACAATCCACCAGAAAGCGGGGGTTTCAAGTACAACCCGCCGAATGGCGGCCCCGCCGACGAGACGGTGACCAGTTGGATCGAAAGAGCGGCGAATGGGTTACTCGAAAGCAGGCTTGATGGCGTGCTGCGCATGTGTCTGTCAAGAGCGCTGCGCGCCACGACGACGCACCGGCATGACTTCCTCAACGCCTACGTTGGAGATCTCGTCAATGTCGTCGATATGGCTGTGGTGCGTGGCGCGCCGATCCGCCTGGGAGTCGACCCGCTTGGCGGGGCGGGCGTGCACTACTGGGGGCCGATTGCCGAGCGCTACAACCTGAATCTCAGCGTGGTCAACGACGAGGTCGATCCGACCTTCCGCTTCATGAGTGTCGATTGGGATGGACGGATTCGCATGGATCCGTCGTCGCCTTATGCGATGCAAATGCTGATCGACCAGAAGGACCGCTTCGACGTGGCCTTTGCGTGCGATACGGATCACGATCGTCATGGCATCGTCACCCGAGACGCGGGGCTGCTGCCGCCGAATCACTATCTCACGGTGCTCGTCCACTATCTGTACGCGAATCGACCGCAATGGCGCGCTCACGCGGCGGTCGGCAAGACGATAGTCAGCAGCCAGATGATCGACCGTGTGACGGAAAAACTCGGCCGCACGCTTTACGAAGTGCCGGTCGGCTTCAAATGGTTTGTTAATGGACTGCTCGACGGCTCTCTGGGTTTCGCAGGTGAAGAGAGCGCGGGCGCCAGTTGTCTGCGGCTCGACGGCACGGCGTGGAGCACCGACAAGGACGGTATCGTGTCCGCTTTGCTTGCGGCGGAAATCACGACCCGCACCGGCCGGGATCCCGCCGAGATTTTCCGTGATCTGACCCAGCGGCTGGGCGAACCGGTCGAACGTCGCGTACAGGCGGCGGCGACGGCGCCGCAACGCGCGCTGCTTGCACGGCTCTCGCCCGCGCAGTTTCCTCACACTGAACTTGCCGGCGAAAAAATCGAGCAGGTGCTCGACCGGGCGCCGGGCAATAGCGCGGCCATTGGCGGCATCAAGGTGGTCACGAAGAGCGGCTGGTTCGCCGCGCGCCCGTCGGGCACCGAAGATATCTACAAGATCTATGCGGAAAGCTTCCGCGGCGAGGATCACCTGACACGCATCGTTAGCGAGGCCCAGGCGATGGTCGACAGCACGCTCGAGGCACAGGCGGCCACGGATGATGGCGCCCAGCCGTGAGCGCGGAAAGTAGGAGGCCTGTTGGGCATGCAGGCCGGCCAGCCACCTCAGCTTTCAATCGCTAACGAGGCAATGCAACGGCACACGGTACGACAGCGTACGAACTGCCCGGTTTCGAATCTGTCTTTGCAATCCGGCAGCAAGTTACCGATCGCCGGCTTTTAGGAAAGTCCATCAGTGTACAGACACGAGAGTGGGTTGGCGGGATGATCGATGCCTCGCGGCGATTCCCATCGCGCGACTTCGGAATTGCTCGTGCAATACCCACTGTATGTCCATCGAAACGGAGAGGCGCTCGATCGCGGCAGCTGCCCCGACTTTCCTGGCGCCGATGCGAGCGGAAACTCGTTCGAAGAACTCGAATGCAATGCGCAGGACAGGGTGCAGCGGATGTATGACCGAAGCGAGCACGTTATTCCGGCGCCTAATGACGATACATATGCACTGCTGGAACTAGATATGGACGACGGCAAAGGGCTTTGGATCTTCGTCGAGATCGATCTCGCGCGGGTCGTGTCGTGGGTTCCAGCGCATCCTCAGCTATACGCTGAATTCGATCATCAAGAAGATTGTGACAGCGCTCCTGCTGGTGTTCGGTCTGCTGATGACGGGGCATGCAATCCTGACTTCGTTGCTGATGGTGATTCTCATGATCGCCGGTGATTTTCTCGCTATGTCGTGACGACGGACAACGTCGATCCCTCGCCGTCGCCCAATGCATGGCGAATCGGCAACCTGACGATAGCGGGTGTGATTGTCGGTGACAGATGTCGTGATCGCCGTGATCCTTGCCGTTGGTGGAATCGCGATCACGTCGCTGCCCGTCGCACTGGTCACGGGGGGCCTTGCTGCGACGGTGGTTTTTGCGGACGTGCTCGACACGATCAAGATACCCGTCTTCGTTCGTCTGAGGATTGCGTAGAACGCGCGGTAGCGCTTTCGTCCATACAGGGACTCGCGATCGACGGGCCGCGATGGATGCGGGCGTGACACTGAACGGGAGCGGAATCAAAACCAGATCGCACTTGACCCGCTCGCTTCCCTGAAGATGACTTGCCCAAGATCGATTGCCAGCCGGCGACGGGAACTGCAGGCAATCCGCACACGCCTCGAGAACTGAGGCTCTGGTTGTTTGTGGGCCGGCCGGTCATGACGATCAGCGGGTCCAACTGGCCGGCGCTTAGGTCGTTCAGATCTGCGGACTGCTGTCGTTGGCCGCTGTGATGTCTGCAGACACTGTCCGCAAATCAACCTGGCTGGTCCGTTCGGTCGATGATATACGAGCATCGATTGAAGCAGTGGGTAAGCGGTCTTGACCGCTACCGTACAGACCTGTTCGGTCGCAGGTGAGAACGTGACGTTACGCCCTGCGTGGACCGGCCATTTCGTGACCGCTGTTGTAAGGCGCGCATTCGCGCACAACCTGTCCCTGACTTTACGCTTCGTGTTTTCGTTCCAACAGAAGTCCTGCGGCGAAGTTGCGCGCGCCCCGGCTAGCCGCAGGGCGTGGTTTCGCCCATAACACCATGCTTTGCCTCGAATGTCCGGGGCATAGCGCCCTAGCTACCAGTTAGCGGAGGTCATCATGCGCACCCAGCATCCCGAGAAGCATCCGAATAGCGAAAAGAGTGAACACAACATCGACGAAGCTGTCGAGGACACATTTCCAGCTAGCGATCCTCCCTCGATCGGCGGCGTGACGAAAATCACCGTTGCACCCGATCATCAGAAGTCGCACAGGAAGACATTGCACGCAAAACGAAGATAAGCGTTTGCTTACCTGATCAAGTGGCCATCGCGGGCCAGCGACGTTGAACGCCTGTGATGGGGGGGCCGGTGGCAGGACGAGTCGTCCATCATCGGATCCGACCTGTCATTTTCAACGTTCGCACGCCGGGCGCCTCCCCGGAATCCTTGTGCGCCGGCAATGGCGCTTGCGCATCGAGCGAAGCAGCGGCAAGCGCCGGACGGGCCAACGCGGGCAGCGAGCGGCAGCCGGGCTTCTTCATGATCGCGGCTCGGTGGTTCGCGACCGTGCATTGACTGATCTCGAGGTCTGCGGCAGTGGTCTCGTCGTGCTCGTCACTGTCGCCGTGGGTGCCCATCTCGTCGTCGCGAGCGTGGACGAGGCGGCGCTGATCCTGGCGAAGCGGAGCGCCATCTATCTGTTCAGTCGGACAGACGCAACGAGCCTGGCTGCTGTGGCGGAAGCCTTGAATACGGTCCGAGTCCAGGCAGTCTACGAATTTCCGCATGTGACATGCCCGGCGCTCAAGATGGGCCCCAGAAATTGACATTGGAGAAGCATCGTGAGTAAAAAAACACTGACACGGAACTCGCCGGGACTCAAACTACCCAGTCGGCGCTCGTCGCACTGGCCAGTCACATCCAGACCTTGAAGCGGATCAGTCACTGGACAGTCGATGTGCCGCGAAGCTCGTTAAACGCCTGAAGAAGGAAGCGGTCACTGTGGAAGACACCAGCGGTGAGAGCAAGGCAAGCCGAAAGTTGCTGGCGGAGACGTTTGACGCGGTCAATACAGCGCTGTTTGAGCGGGGTGCGACGTTCCTTGTGGCGGCCAACGCGACGCTTCGAGCGGATGACCTGTCAGACGGTGCCCCAAAGAAAAGGACATGACGCCCAATTCCAGACAATGCCGTCGTGCGGACTTTTTTGTCACGAAGGGAGCTCGGCTCCCGCGTGCCCGTCACGAGCCGAAGGTAACGACAGGGTCTGCGCAACCCAGAGCAGACGCAGCCGATCATTTGCGCACGAGCAAATCGAGATCAGTTCTATCGTGGATCCGGTATTCGAAGAACAGTTGATTGCTCAGGTCGGACGACCGGCGGAGATCGCCGCCCAGGCACGGTCGGGGAGTGATTGGTGGCTCGGAGATGATGATCTGGCAGCGGCTATGCGTTGGTATGTCGACAGCAAGTTCGGCCAGGAAGTGCCCGATGGAGAGAGCCTGTGAAGACAAATGATCTGGAAGGTGCGCAACTCGATTACTGGGTTGCTAAAGCGGAAGGCCTATCAAACCCAAAGGTGGAGGATGGCCTCTGCTGGGTGGCGTATGTTGATTGCGACAACAAACACGAGAAGTCCGTCGAAATTGACGCCGCCTTTTCGCCGTCGACGGACTGGGCTCAGGGCGGCCCGATCATCGAACGCGAAGACTACTGTCTGCCCCGGGTCAACACTAATGCTGGCGCACTACACCATGGCGGTTACGCAGCATCCACACCGGCCGGCTTTTGCTTCTACGGAAACACTCCGCTGATCGCCGCCATGCGTGCCTACGTTGCAGACAAGTTCGGCGACGAAGTCCCTGACGAGATCTAGCCACCTTTCATGCCGAGGGTTGTGCCTCCACTGGAAGATAGCCATGACATTCCAGGAGTTCAAATCGCAGTTGGCGATGCTACTGTGCGATCAGCCGCGCGGAACGACCGCGGACCTGACCGGCTTCGCCGTGGCATAGTGGGACGGGCGCGATGTGCTGACGTGTTTCTCCGCGACAACGGCAGACTCGACGAGGAGTACGACCTCGACGTGAACGCGTCTGAGCGATGGCACGACGCGTTCGTCGCGTGGCTCGTGAATCCGCGTTGCACCGTGCGGGCCGACTTGGTGGACTAGGTGAATGAATCGCCGCTGCATGAGGCGGGATGAAAAGGGGAGTGTGATCATTGCTTGACCGGCATCGAAGGTTATCCAGCGTTGCCTTTGTCACAGCGTAGCCATCATTGAAAGGACGCCGCGGATACCCGTCAGCGATCGCCTACTCTTCGCGGAGAGGCGCACCGCTCCCGGAGATCATGGTGACGCTCAGCTCAGGTGAATGTAATAAGACTATTGTGCAGGATGGAGTAGCGAAGTGCCCGGACTGCGGATCGACAGACCCGATGATGGGAGCGTGCCCAATCGGTGCAATGACCGTTCACCAAGAATACGTCTGCAACGTCTACCAAAACGAGTTCAAGGCGCTCTACGCGCACGTCGACTTCTATAAGGTTGCTTACCCGCGGTGCCACGCCGCTACGCTTGCGGCGTTGGCGCGACAGCCGGTGAGGCTTTCGGTGTCGGTACGGGCAAGGTCTTGGGCTGGAACCGGCCCAGGAGCCGCGGGTGGCCGAGAACGGGATGCACACCTCCGATTGTAGGAGACATTCGCGGAGATTAGCGTGGCAACGTTCGGCCGAAGCGACCGCTTATGCCTTTCCAGTTGAGATCACCCGAGAAAATGTCCGCTTCAATCACTTCAAAGAGATGCATTCAACCATTTCAGCCTTGGAAAAGAGAGACCTTAAAGCAAACTTTCTGGCGACGGTTCTGTTCTTCGCATGCGGGAAAGTCGCTTTCCTTTTTATTCTCGCGCCAATACGTTTGGTTCGCCGCGCCTATAAGGAAAACAAGGACTGTGTGTGACGTTCAATCGCCGGGCCCTCGTGGAAAATACCGCCTCACCACGATCGGGACGTGAGGCTCTCGCTTCAACGCTGAACCTGATACGGTGGACATGTAGACAGGCGCTGATCGTCTACCGCGCCGCCGACGGTGAAGTGATACAGGCTTTGCCAGGTGTGATCCTCCACGCCGAGCAGTGTGTGCATTTCATCATCGAAAAAGCAGCCAATTCCTGTCGCACGCACGCCGGCGGCTTCGGCTTCGAGATAGAGCGCGTGGCCAAGAATGCCGCATTCCCAGAACAGATGGCGATAACGCCATGGCTGCTTCAACGCGATTCCGAATCCTGCGATCATTCCCAGCGCAAAGCAGGAATCGGCGCCGATATCCTGGTGGCAGCAGATCAACTTTGCCGTGGCGCGCAAATCGTAAGGCAGCAGAAGATAGAGTGGCAGATGATCGGGGCCGGTCTTTTGCCACAGCCATTCTGGACGTAGAGATCGCTTGAGATCCGGCAGCGCGCCCGGATTTCTCACGAACATATACAGGCCTGGCTCCAGGTCGCCCACGCGATGCACCATTAGCGCTGCATGCACTGCTGCAGGAGACATCAGCGCATTCCATGGCGGCGTGTCATGACGTGGTAACAGGCAGGCCAGCATGCTGAAAAACGCCGCCTTGGCGATGCACGTAGTACCGTCGAAATTCACCGCGCTGCGACGCTGCCGCGCGATCCGGGCAAAGCTGAGATCAAGGGCGGGCGCCGCGGGCGACGGGCGCTTTTCCGGATTCGGCAAGGTCGATTCGCGAGTACGGGCCTTATGCGTGGCGCGATGGATCGAATCGATATCCGGCCACTTCACATGTCCTGGACTCAGCTGATTCGCGTGTCCGTGCCACTGTACGCTATCCAAGACGATCAGCATGCGCTCAAGATCAGGCGGCAGTTCAGGGTTACCGATCCAGAGCAAGGCATCCGGCGCCTCTGCTTCTGCCTTCCCGAAATCTCCTCCGCGGTTCAATCCAAGCAGGTTGGCCACCGCGTCGTCTGCAGCCGCCTCCACCAGTCGCGTCTGCCAGCCAAGCGCTGCCGCTGCGTAACTCACCGCGGCGATGACATGGCCGCAATCGTGCTGGCAGTAACGCCAGGCGCGCATGCCGTATTTCCAAGCCTCGCGCCAGGGGATCGAGCTTATGCCGACCAGGACACCACTTTGCGGGAACGCCTCGCTCCATCGTTCGTTATCCACTGCAGCGCGACATTCAAGGGAGTGGTCCCGGCTCAGGTAATGGTAGACCCCACCGGACAAGCCGGGCAGAGTGGGACACAGAAGATAGCCCTCGGTCGGATGCAGATTTCCGCTCGAAGGGTTGCAGCGCAGTGCCCACCGCTGGGTGCCGTAGGATTTCCACGCCGACAGGCCGAGCGAAAGTTCGAACAGGATTGCCAGACTGGAAAGATCGAATCTGCGCACGGGCGGCAAAGCGCCGCAGCGCAGTTCGTTGTAGCGCGTAGTCAGGCTATCCGCGGCTAACGGCAGACCAATGCGCGGTGCGCCGTGAAACACCCGGAACGGATCCGGTTGGGTCGCCCAGTCGAGTTTTCCGGGGCCAGGAGCGTAGCCGCTGACGCGATGCTTGCTGCGCTCGTGATATTCAAGCATCGCATGCCTTAACCGGTCCATGTTCTCCTCAGACCAGGAATATCCGCACATGCGGCTGTACAAAACCGGCTGGCTGGACGCTGGGGCGCGGTCGTCATCAAGTCGTGGAATCGAACGCGCTTCGGCAAACTACTTTTGCGTTCGGCGCCTCCTGTGCGATGCCCCGGCAATCGGGTTGTCTTCACTAGAGCCCTTCAGGTCTCTTCGAAGGTATTCGGGACCGCCGACTTCAAAAACTCATGGCCATCCCAGGTTAGCCGCCAGTCGCTACCCATCGGGCGGACGAGATTTGCGTCGGCCAGCAGGTTCAACTGATACCCCACACCCCGGTTCGAAACGTCGAACGCGTCCTTGAGCGCGCTTTCAATGTCAAATTCGCTGAGGTGCGGGGATTTGTTTTCCTCGAGAGTCTTCAATATTGCGAGTGCCAGATTCATATCGCGTTTCACGGTCTCCTCCTTTCGCAGATAGGACATACATCGAAAGGACGCCACGGGTACAACGTCCGCGCAATCATACCGGTGCGGATTGCGGCACGGCTCTTTGCGCTTCCGCACGGTTGCGCCGAAAGGGTGGAACGACGCGAGCCGTTCAGATCCACGATCGACGTTCATTAGACGGAACGCCACCGGACGTTCCATCTATCGCAGGCATCGAAGTATACGGCGCGCCCCCTCTTCTCGCTGGCGGGGCGCGCTGATTGCAGAGCTGACCGTCGGCGCCGCAATCGATGTGATTCCGGGTTCCCAACAGGCTCATGCCACAGTCCGAACGCGTCGGGTGAATTTCAACATCAGTCGCGAGCCCTGCCCGGGATTCAACGCTTCGGTCCCCTCATACCCTCGGTTTCCATCGCAGCATTCCGCTCTTCGCAGGCCTCAATGGGCTCCATGGTCTCGTCGACCGAAGCTGTCGCGCGTTCTGTGGCCGCCTTCGTTTCGTCGACGGCGGAACCGAGTCCTCCGTCGTCGTCGCTCGGGGGCTCCAGCATGTCTCGAAGCATGGCCTCCAACTCCGGCGTATCCCACGGCGCGCCATGCTGCTCTTTCTTCTTTATGTAGTGTCTGACTTCTGCGTCCTGCTCCGGCGTCAGGGGAAGACCGCGAAAGGTGCTTTGGGGGGTAGCGTCGGTCATGGTATTGCTCCGGAATTTGTCCCATTTTGAGTGTAGCCCTGTTGTGGCCAACGAGCCTCAACTATCGGCTGCGCATGGACTGATCGTCCATTCGCATCGGTCCGTCCAGCGAACGGACGTTGCTATCGGCACAGGTACGAGCCGGGCGCTTTCCGCAATCGCTGCTGATTGCGGCACCGTGCAAACAATCCCCGGGCGGGACAATGTCACGCGATGAGATGATTCAACGCAGGGCACTACGCAGAACGGACATACCTCGAGCGTGGCTTTGCGTCTTTTTGTGACACGTGCAGGCGGCTTCGACCGCTCATGGCGATGCGCGCCGCGATGCAAATTGCGACGGGTCATGAAGGAAGGCAGGAACTATGACAAAACTGTCCTGACAGTTTTCCATCGAGCGCGTGCACAAAAGCTGTACGCTGGTGATGCCCGAGTGCAACCCGATCGGACCCTGGCGAGCGCATGGCATTCGGCTTTCACAACGTCAGCCACAGCAGCGACGCACTCGGGCACTGCGTAACGTTCTGGGGTTATGGCGACGTCGTGAAGGGGACCACGAATATCGGTGTCGGACAGACGGGAGGGTGGAAGATGCAACTGATCGAACCGGATGAGCGCCAGGCTTTCGTGGCGACTTTGCAGCGCAAGGGACTGGCAGAAGGTGAATTCGAACTGCTGGAAACGGATACGACTGACCCCAAGGGCGACGAGAACGTCGGCCTGCAGGGCTATGTCACCGTAACCAGACTATCAACACAAATTGCGAGGGAATACCCCATCGGATTCGAAACCGGTTGGGTGCAGCATTTCAGACAGGATCTCGAAGCTGGCGTCTTCGATAAGGCGGAATGAGATCCCCATTGCATTGGGCTGCAGGTAAGAGTCGACCGGCCACCCGGTGCGGGTACCCGCCTGGAAGCAGGCATACTCACGCCCTGCGCGTGCATCTGGAGGAACAACTCCTTCGGGCGTGTCGCCAATGTCGCCCCCACGCCTTCGTAGGCGGTGGTTGCGAAGTCTCGCTACGGTTGACGGCGGGCAATCGGCAGAAGGGTGCCGACCCAAGGAGCAATTGACGAGACCAAAATGGACATTCGCGCGCCACGTCACGAAGGCACGGTGCGCCCGGTGGCAACACTTACGCCTGAGGGGGAAACAGGTCGCCTGCAACAAAGGATCAGTACCTCGACGCAATTTCACGGCACCCATCTTTTTTGCCCGGGGTCTGGCCACTCGAAGCCCGATTTTCTCCCTCGTCCGACGAATTCAGCTCGCCAGACGATATCGGCAGACGGCTGCGGTTCAAGCTCAGTACGCGCGAGTTGCATGGGCACGCGCCCAGCACATTTGCCCTTGGAGTCAGTTCTCTCGCGGCCGCGGAGAATAACTGGCACGATGGCGCCGGTGAGAGGAATCAGGCACTCTTTCCTGCGGGATTCTCCAACCTATCTCTGTCGGCAGGTGGTCATGGGATTTGCGAACACGGGAAAGCCACGGGCTGTAGGTCAGACTGCCGGGCAAGCGGGCGGCTATGTTTGATTGATTCCGCTCCTGAACCTCAACTGCGGCGACCTCATGGGATCGTGTTTCTGGGGGGGAATCTCGCGACAGAATCCGCGGCAAAAGATGCGGGCGACGCGCGCATGACGGCGATGGCCGAAGAAAAGTTGGCCCACCATTGATTTGCCCGTCTTGCGGCGGTGCGGGAACCGGAGGTCTTTGTGCAACGAACGGTCGAATATCGCGGATTCGAAATTTACGTTGATTTGCTGTCCACATCGAAGGACATGTTCGACGTCTGGTTTCGTATTGAGGGACCCGTCAAGCCTCCCGGCGTAGCAGCGCTCGGCGAGCGCATCAAGATCCGAGGCGGACCGTTTTCCCGTCGCTGGGCCTACTTTGTTGCGGAGATCGCCGGCCAGGCCGCTATCGACGTAATCCTTGGCCCCGCGGAGTAGACGCAAATTCAGGGCGCTTCGTACCTGGCATGAGGGCCTGACACGCTCCGCGTGTTCTGCCTTTCGTCGCGTGGCACGACTCCTCGAAAGCCACAATGGAGGCGATCATGGCGGGCATCCTGGAAGGCGTAAAGCTGCACAGTTGCGGTCAGGCCGTTCCGTTCGGCTTGACGTCCGTCCGATCGTCTGCGCGCTGCCCTATATGGTGCTGCTTGTTGTACCGGGGCACACGCCGCAGTCGCCAGCGCCTATCCTGCCAGTTGTCTACACCAAAGCCGTCGAGGTGAAGAAGGTGAAGACATACATTCTTGTGCCGTGTATCGACCGGATACCGACCGTGCCGGTGTCCCTGGCCGGTGCAGATCCGCTGGTCGAACCAAACGGCGTGGCCATTGACCGGCCATGGTGGGTTCACAGTCAGCGTTGGAAGAACTGGGAGAACGAGTTAATGGCGCTCCTGTGGGTCTGTGTCACTCGCCCCGTATGTCGGTAGAAAGCAGCCCTTCCGCATGGATGGGCTGGAGTGCATGGAGATCCAGCCAGAACAGGGCGCTATCTGAACAGATCAGCCTGTGCGTATGCGGTTTCTGGCTTTCCCGGATGATGCGTCGGCATGAAACGAGAAAGTCATTGCGTACTCGTGCATGAAGCGTCTAATGAAGCGTGCGTGCAGACTTCCTTGGCTGTCTCTCATACGAAAAACACCCCTGCATAGCGTTGCGCAGTGAGCGTCAGTCGGCGCACCGCTCGCAAGGAGCAGGTCATGCAATATCCGCTGTATGTCCACTGGGATAGCAATACTGGCTTTCGCGTCAGTTTCCCGACTTTCCGAACGCCGATGCGAGTGACGATTCGTTTGCAGAACTGACGCGCAATGCTCAGGCGGTAGTGGAGTTGATGTATGACCACACCGAGCAACTCATACCCGCACGCACCCACCTGCAATACATTGGAATTGCATGCGCTCGACATGGAGTGACGGCGAAGGGCCCGCGCTGTCCCCTCAAGAGCCAGTGTAAGCCGGCCGACTACCGGCGCATCCGGCGATGGGAGCAGGAGGTGGTACTTGAGGCGAAGCAGCGCTGGCTGGATCGCCGGCCCGATGTAATGACGCTGCGACGCCGCACGGTCGAACACGTGTTCGGCACGCTTAAGCACTGGATGGGTCCGACACACTTCCTGACACGCAGGCCTGGTCACGTCGCAACTGAAATGAGCTTGCAGATGCTCGCCTACAATCTCAAGCGAGTCATCAGAATACTGGGATTTGCAAAAGCGATGCGTGCGATCAAGGTGGCCGGCGCCTGATTCGACGCCGTCAATGCCACAAGCTGCGGATTCAACTGCTGGGTGCAATAGTTTGCTGAAATCGCTCGGCCGGCGTTTCATAGTTCAGGGTTTTCCTCGGACGCTCATTTAACCGTCTTGCCACTGCATTGAGTTCGGCCTGTTAATACACCGCCAGGTCGCTTTCAGCGCGACTGCCAGATACAGCCGGTTCTGCGCCGTGCGTGAAAAGTTCAACTCGCTCCTAACCCTGTACGGTAGCGTGCAGACGTGTATGCCCGGTCGCCACATAATTGCTGCCTGCGCATGAGTGGCCACTCAAAGGACGGCAATGCTGCACTATCAATTCGAAAACGAGCTGAAACACCTCGAACAGATCACGTCGCGGCTTGTCCGCGGAAGTCCTCTTGGAATACCTTACTGGCGACGACGCG
>NZ_JARESU010000630.1:0-404 GCF_046027075.1 Paraburkholderia sp. RL18-085-BIA-A
CGATGGTTCACCGCCTTGAACTTGCTGCCGTCGATCGCAACGATCGCTTCGGCGAAGAGGTCCAGACGCTGGCATAGCACGACGAACTGACGGCAGACGCTGCGGATCGCTTTGCCGTTGTCTTTACGGAACCGCGCAATGGTCTTGAAGTCAGGCGCCAGGCGGCCGGTGAGCCACATCAGTTCGACGTTGCGCTGGGCCTCGCGTTCAAGGCGACGGCTGGATTGAATACGGTTCAGGTAACCGTAGATGTAGATCTTGAGCATCACCTCCGGATGATACGAAGGCCGGCCGGTCAGCGCTGGCTCAACACCTTCAAACCCGAGCTTCTGAAGATCGAGCTCATCCACAAAGACATCCACCACGCGCACAGGATTGGTGTCGGTCACGTAGTCATCAAGCGC
>NZ_JARESU010000631.1:0-401 GCF_046027075.1 Paraburkholderia sp. RL18-085-BIA-A
CAGCGGGCCTTGCTCATGCGACCGAAGCCGTTTGCTCTTCGACATGGCCGGACGCAACTGCCATATCGTGGATGCAGATCCCTTCCTGCCCTCGCTTTCCTTCCCGCATCCGGCGGTCACAACCGCCACGGCACCGATTCAATTCCCATAGCCACCGGCAGCGGAGCGGCTTAGCTCAGAGGATTTTTAGCAGGGCAGAAACGGCTCGTTCGCCACGCCATTGTCCCGCTCATTGCGCCGTTTCCGCCCTGCTAAAAATCCTCTGGATTATCAAAACTGTATTTAATGGCCAGAATCCCGGGTTATCGCACTCAATCCCAGAGCTGGCGGGCCTTTCCCCTCACCCTGGTCATCGCGTTCATCCCTGTCCATGGCCAACCGGTCACTGCCCCTCTCGATGC
>NZ_JARESU010000632.1:0-398 GCF_046027075.1 Paraburkholderia sp. RL18-085-BIA-A
GGGTGTCAGGGACAGTCCAGTCAGCGAAATGCCAATGGCGAGCCAGATGCATCCGCGCGACTGCCGTCGACGCAGTGCGCGTCGCGCGGGCCGAGATGGTCCTGAACTTGTCATACATCCCCCTTTCCGCGTGGACGCGGAACGGCTGCCAGAGACCCGCAGAGCCGACCGGAAACGCGTGAATCGCAGCATCTGAACATTAGCAGTTCGCGTCACCGCGACATGCTGATAATCTCAGCGTTGTCCGCCTTCTTGTCGGACTTTTGTGCCAGTTGCGCGGCGGGACTTATGGTGCGCGCTGACAAGATCCGCCGCCAAATTGCGGGAAGGCGTCAAGGACAAGGACTGTGTTTTCTACTGTGTGGTTTTCGAAGTGAGCTGTCGACAGCGAAAAATAT
>NZ_JARESU010000633.1:0-395 GCF_046027075.1 Paraburkholderia sp. RL18-085-BIA-A
CCGAAGTTTGAACACCTGAAACACTGCTGAGCAAGAAGTGGCGCGCCTTTGCGTCATTTTTTGTGTCTTAAATGTTCCCATGTAAATGTTGCATTTTCGACGAGATTTCATCTTGATTTACTGGGCGCGTTGTCTATTCTTTAGCCCATGTATATCGAGACCGTCCCGAACCGGAACTCTCCGCCCGCGATCCTCCTGCGTGAGGGCTACCGCGAAGGCGGCAAGGTCGTCAAACGCACGATCGCCAATCTGTCCCACTGGGATCCGCAACTCATCGAGCACCTGCGCATCCTGCTCAAGGGCGGCGTCGCCGTTGAGTCAGCCCAGGCGCTGATGAGCATTGAGCGCTCCCTGCCGCATGGCCATGTGGCCGCGGTGCTCGGTATCGCACGGCG
>NZ_JARESU010000634.1:0-394 GCF_046027075.1 Paraburkholderia sp. RL18-085-BIA-A
GAAGCTTGCCCGTACAGAGATGGCCGTCGACAAGCTCACCGCCGTTGCGGATCGCGGCTACTACAAGAGCGAAGAAATACTCGCATGCCATGAGGCTGGAATAAGCGTGTTCGTTCCGAAGACGGTGACATCGAGCGCAACGGCTCATGGTCGCTTCGGCAAGGATGACTTCATTTACAACGCACAGACGAACGAATATCGGTGCCCGGCCGGCGAACGGCTCATCTGGCGATTCTCGACCGTTGAGCGCGGCCTGAAGATCAGTAAGTACTGGAGTTCAAATTGCCAGCAATGTTCGCTAAAAGGGGACTGCACACCAGGTCCCCAACGTCGCGTGACACGCTGGGAACACGAAGCTGTTCTTGATGAGATGCAGGCGCGACTTGATCATGCC
>NZ_JARESU010000635.1:0-394 GCF_046027075.1 Paraburkholderia sp. RL18-085-BIA-A
CGCATGATCAAGTCGCGCCTGCATCTCATCAAGAACAGCTTCGTGTTCCCAGCGTGTCACGCGACGATGAGGACCTGGCTTGCAGTCCTTTTTGAGCGAACATTGCTGGCAATTTGAACTCCAGTACTTACTGATCTTCAGGCCGCGCTCAACGGTCGAGAATCGCCAGATGAGTCGCTCGCCTGCCGGACATCGGTATTCGTTCGTCTTTGCGTTGTAAATGAAGTCATCCTTGCCGAAGCGGCCATGAGCCGTTGCGCTCGATGTCACCGTCTTCGGAACGAACACACTTATTCCAGCCTCATGGCATGCGAGTATTTCCTCGCTCTTGTAGTAGCCGCGATCCGCAACTGCGGTGAGCTTGTCGACGGCCATCTCTGTGCGGGCAAGCTTA
>NZ_JARESU010000636.1:0-392 GCF_046027075.1 Paraburkholderia sp. RL18-085-BIA-A
GACCCAAACGAGGCCGCAAGCCGCTGTTCGATCCGACCATCTTCGAAGAGCGGTTCCGTACCATTGAGCGGCTGTTCGCCTGGGAAGACAAGTTCCGCCGCCTGCTGCTGCGCTTTGAACGTCTCAGTCAATTGCACTACGCATTCAAAACCATTGCCTATACGATGATCAATCTGCGGCACTACTGCCGGGGCTGATTTCACCCTCGAGGATGTGTTTAAAGTCCGGTGCACCGCGCCGTGATTCTGCTCGTCCGTTGCATCGCGAAACCACACTCATCGCGGTGCCAATCATCCCCCATCGCCCGCATTGCCGCACCCTATCCATGCAATCCTGCGTTCTCCTTAAGGAGCGCGACCCTGATTCCGATCGAAACCCGCAACCAGTTGTAG
>NZ_JARESU010000637.1:0-391 GCF_046027075.1 Paraburkholderia sp. RL18-085-BIA-A
TCAAACGCGGCTTCGGCCGCGAGCATGCCGGTTTTGATCGCCGCATGCGAACCCTTGATCCGCGACGCGTTCAGGAAGCCCGCATCGTCGCCGACCAGCGCGCCACCTGGGAACACCAGCTTCGGCAGGGACATCAGGCCGCCGGCCGTGATCGCCCGAGCGCCGTACGACACACGCTTGCCGCCTTCCAGAATCGCGCGGATCGCCGGATGGGTCTTGTAGCGCTGGAATTCCTCGAACGGCGACAGGTACGGATTGGTGTAGCCCAGACCGACCACGAAGCCGACCACCACCTGGTTGTTGTCCATGTGATAGAGGAACGAGCCGCCGTAGGTATCGTTTTCCAGCGGCCAGCCGGCGGTGTGCATCACCAGACCCGGCTTGTGCTTCG
>NZ_JARESU010000638.1:0-390 GCF_046027075.1 Paraburkholderia sp. RL18-085-BIA-A
CTCTCAAGAAACCCAGCGGAAAAGATCAGTTTTCAGGGAGTCGGCGCGTTTGGCTGGAGCTGGAATCCGAGGGCGGAAGCACGTCGCCTGAGGGCTGCGATGCTGCGCTCGCGCTGCTGTTCCTCGTAGCGCTGCTGCCCCTGGTCGACAAAGGCTTCACCGCGCGTGAGCATGAAGTACACCATGCGGGCAAGCTTGTGAGCCACCGCGGTGTTGGCGCGCGGCTTGTCCATGCGGGCGCACAGCCGGCGGTAGAACGCGCCGAGCGCCGAGTCGCTGCGCGACAGGCTCATGGCTGCCATTTTCAGTGCCTGGCGGGCGCGGTTGGCGGAGGGTCGGGTGCTGGAGGACAGCGTCTTGCCGCCACTGATCTTCGTGGCGGGGCACAGA
>NZ_JARESU010000639.1:0-388 GCF_046027075.1 Paraburkholderia sp. RL18-085-BIA-A
AAGAGGATGGCACGACAAGAGAGGTCACCTTGCTGAAGGAATCGGACACTCCAATAAAACGGCACATCAAGATCCGAGCGGGCGCAAATCCGCACGATCCGCAATGGGCACCATACTTCGAATCCCGATGGGGCCAGAAGATGCTGAACTCGACGCGCGGTCGCCGTAAGCTGTACCGTGTCTGGGTAAGGCAAGATGGCATGTGTTCCAACTGTCAGCAGCCCATCACAATGAACACCCGCTGGGATGTTACGCATATTGTGAAGCAAACTGACGGCGGCACGGATGCAGCAAGCAACCTCCAGGTTAACCATCTCAATTGCCGTAGAAATCCGCAGTACGCCGGAAAATGAAGTTGTACTACCGGGTGTCGACAGATGCCTTTGCA
>NZ_JARESU010000064.1:0-49276 GCF_046027075.1 Paraburkholderia sp. RL18-085-BIA-A
GGAGAAAGCCCACGCTCTTCTCACGAAACGGTTCTCCCGTTGAGCAGAATTCGGCGATCCGGCTAGGTGCAAAGGTATCGCTAATGGCGGAGCGAATCAACGTTCTTCCCGGAAATAGGCACTTTTTACACGACCACCGAAGTTCACCCGTTAAAGCTCGAGCGGCAGCTGAGGTCAGTGGACGGCCATGAACGGTCGTTCGATATTGCCGCTCAGATCGTCTGACAATCCCATACACCGCCTTCGCAGATCAGAGGTAGGAGTGAATCGATTGCGAAGTGAAGAGCCGCTGCCTGAGCAAATGCAGGGTCGTTGGATAGCCGAACAAGAACGCAAGCGCGCCGAAGCAAGTTCCGGACGCCATTCGAGGCTTAGGACTCCAATCGAACGCCTCCCAGGGTTATTTCGCTTCCGCCCTGACCGGGGGAAGTTCAGGCGCGTCGAGCCCTGCGAATGGATCCCTCCAGGCGGGGATCTCCATGAGCCGCGCATGCCAGGCTTCGACGCGCGAAAAATCGGAGAGCGGCAGGCCGGCGAGTTCGGCGAACGGGAGCACGCATGCGACGCGAAAATCGGCGTAGGTGACCTCGTCGCCGACGAGCCAGTCCCTGCCCGCGAGATGCTGGTCCAGAATCGCGGCCGAGGAGGCGAATTCGCGCAAGCCCGCCTCGACGAACTTGCGCCTGACCGGACCTAAGCCATAACGCTGCCTGGTCACCCGTTCGAAATGAACCTGATCGCAGGCACGCACGAAATTCCAGTAGCCCCAGCTGATCCAGCGGATAAGGTCCGGCATGGCGTCGCCTGTCGGCCAGAAGCCAGACCCCGCAAGGCGCGAGAGCCGGCAGGCGATCGCGTCCGCTTCCCAAAGCGTCGCCTCTCCCTCAACCAGAATGGGAACGCTCAAGTTTGGATTGAGCTTGAGGAACTTTTCACGCTCGCCCGGAGAGAAGGGGGAAGCGAATTCAAACTCGACCGGCGAGTTCAAATGGCGCGCCACGGCAACGGCGAGGCGCGGATTATAGTTGCGGCTGAAATAGAGCTTCATGGCGCGTTTGTTCACGAGGGATCGGTTGGGTCTCTTGTCTTGATGAATGGCTGCTCGAAGGCCATCGGCGATTCTACCCGCGCCAATGAAAAGGACTCAGCGGAATAGATGAACATCTATGCTCCTCGCTCAAAATGGAGCGGTACCCATTTTGTGGACGCCATGAACTGGCTCTTGAGAGTTATCCACGGCCGGTCGTCGGGTCGCCTGTTACGACCACGACGGCGGCCGGCGGTGGATAACTCGACACTCATTATGACGCGCGTTCTTGCGCTGATGCACACGGAGTGGACAGTCTCCGGACCGGAGCCAATGAAAGTGTATGCGATCGAGGTCGCGCGCCGCCAGCAAGATGGCAGCTGGTGCTGGCTCATCGGCGACCCTTTTACGGTCAGCAGGGAGTTTTGCGCTGGGAAGTAGCACGAATAGTGGACAAAAAATTTTACGTTAGCAATGGGCTTTCGCTGAGGCTCACAATGAATCGCCCCGATTTGGTTGGGGACTTCCGACTCTCTTGCAATGCAGGTGAACAGCCGCGTTGGGAATCTGCTACTTCCCTTACGGGTCGAGGCCTTGGGAAAACGCATGTTGAATGGGCGACGCACTGTCTGGCGAATGGCTTTGGCCGCTATTTGGCTGATCGCAGGCAGGAAACTCACGAACACCATACCGGCGCGCGATCTTGCGAGCCGCAGTTGGAAGCAGAAGCCCCGAAAGTCAGACTGATGATCGCTAAAACGCTCCCTCCGATTGTCATCGCGACAGTAGACGACTTTCGTCTTCTGCGGATGCAAGGCAAGTAAGTACTACGCCAACCACTAGTGCTCGGTGGCGCGACAGAACGCTTGGGGCGAACGCCGACTGGCCAGCGCGTGGCCGCCGATGACCGCTGGTATCCAGGAAGCTGCCGCTGAGTTGGTGCGGACACCAACGGCAGAGCCGCCCCTCCGTGACCAGTTCGACTTTCATGTCGGGATAGCGGCGCAGGTATTCGAAGATTAGCGGTTCCAGGATCATGCGCGCCCAGTTCAGTCCGCGTTGAGTCGGAGAACGCCGGACGGACGCTCGCGATGCTGGTCCATGTCCTCCATGGCCGAGCGGATCGTCGCGAGTGCCGGACCGACCTGGGCGAGGAACTGCTCGCCCGCCGCGGAGAGCGACACGCTGCGGGTTGTCCGGTCGAACAATCGCACGCCCACGCGATTGCGGCGACTGGACGCGCTATCTCCCGAGAAACCCGGGCTTCATGTGAGGCCGCTTCGGGCACCGGGGCCCGGGCTGAAATATTCTGCATTGGGTCGATATTGGCGGTTCCATACTGAACCGGGTCACGCTTACCAAACATGTTGTGGTTGATGCCATGCAGCATCAGAAACCTTTCATGATTCATCGCGAGATTTAAGGCGAAATTTCGATGCGCTCAGATCGGTGCGGTAAACCGATTCCGCTCGTTGAACGAACGGATCAACGCATTGATTGTTTTTTCCGCCAGCTTTCCGGACCAATATGGATTGCCCACATGGACAGCAGGTTGAACGCGATGCCGAAGCCCACGATCGGCGCACGTTGCGCCACCGGTATGCGCCTGAATCAGGGTTGCGGCAAACGGCGCGCTGCTGCCAACCACCACGGCCAGGTTGTAGGCGACCGCGGACCCCCGGTAGCGGATTTCCGTCGGGAAGGCTTCCGCGAAATAGGCAGGCTGCGCGCCTGCATGGAACTGGGCCGCACACAGCAGAAAGACGATGGCTACGGCAATCAGCAACGTGTTGCCGCTGAGAACAAGCGGGAAGAACACAATGAACGCAAGCAGCATCGTGCGTGATCCCACCAGCATGGCCGTACGTCGCCCGATCCGGTCACACAATGCGCCGCCGATGCCCATCGCAAACATCGAGCAGAGGTGGGCGAGAATCAGGATCGCGAAAGCGGTCGGCTTTGCCATGCCGAGCTTGTTCGTGACGAATGACAGGATGAACACCGTCGCGATGAAATAGGCGATCGACACTGCCGCCCAGACCACCATCAGCCGGAACACGGTTCCTGCATAGGCCCCGAACGCAACGGCGGGCTGATCACCCCCCCGGCGCCTCTTCTCCATTTCCGCCTCGAACGCAGGGGTCTCCGAGATACGCATCCGGATGAACAGCCCGATTGCCACTAGCAGGAAGCTGAACAGGAAGGGCACCCGCCATCCAAAGCGCAGAAACTGGTCGCTCGTCAGCAACGCGGCCATCCCGAACAGAAGCGCATTGGCCAGCACCTGTGCGAGCGGCGAGCCCATCGCGATAAAGGAGCTATAGAAGCCGCGCCGGTCGTTGGGCGCGTGTTCCATCGTCAGCAATTGACTGCCTGTGACTTCGCCCCCCAAGGCAAATCCCTGCATGAAGCGCAATACGACGAGCGCGAGCGGCGCCATCACGCCGATCGATGCATACGTGGGTAGCACGCCGATCAGGAAGGAACAGATATTTCAGGTCGGTGCCGACGCAGAAGGCCCTGTCGCCGGCACCCTTTACGATCGCGACGCGCAACGACGGATCAGCGGCATAGCGATCGAACGCATCGGCAAATTCACGATGGGCGTCCGGATGCATCGCGTTGAGGACTTCGGGCCGATCGATCGTCAGGGTCAGTAACGGGCCATCGACCTCGTAATGGCAGTAACGATAGGTTTCGGGTGCCATTGAGAGCCTCCACACGCGTTCAATCGAGGGGAACGGTAAGCCGGTCGATCACCGCTCGCGTCTGGGGGCGCACGCCGCGCCACCATGCGAACGCCTCGGCAGCCTGTTCCACGAGCATCCCGACACCGTCCGCGATGCCCAGCACACCCGCGTTCCGTGCGAGTTGCAAAAAGGGGGTGAGACGCTTGCCGTAGGCCAGCTCATAGGCCGCTCCGGTCGGGCCGAATACGCCTGGTGGTACTGGCGGGAGTTCGCCAGTGAGGCTCGCCGACGTCGCGTTGACGACGAGGTCAAAGCGCCCCATAGCCTCGAGGTCGCCATACCCGCATGCGACGAGAGAATTCCCTGTCGCGACTTGTGCGACCAGCGCCTTGACCTTCGCGACATTCCGGTTCGCAACGACAAGTTCAGCAGGACGCGCCGCGATGAACGGCAGCAATGCGCCGCGCACCGCGCCTCCCGCACCGAGCACCAGCACGCGTTTGCCGGCCATCGGCATTTTCAGATTGACTTCGATGTCCCGTACGAGGCCGACGCCATCGAAGTTCTCCGCGATGATGCGGCCGTCCCTGAAACTCAGCGCATTCGCCGCGCCGGCGAGTGTCGCCCGCTCACTTCGTTCGTCGGCCATCGCGAACGCCTTCAGCTTGAAGGGCGCCGTCACGTTCATGCCTTTGCCGCCGCCGGCGATAAACGACCGGACGGTCGCAGCGAAAGCGTCGTCCGGCTCCAGCGGTCCTTCGATTGCCGTGTACGACATGTCCTGTTGCGATTCTTCGGCAAACAACCCGTGAATCAACGGCGATTTCGTATGGCCGATCGGATTGCCGATCACTGCGTACTGGTCGTTCATTACGGCCTCACTTTCGAATACAACACGCCATCGGTCTGCATGGCATCAATCTCGGCCGCATTAAAGCCGAGTGACACGGCGACTTCCGCATTGTGCTGACCAAGGTCCGGTCCGACTTCGCGGATGGTCGTGTCACAGTCGGAAAAGCGGAACGGCAGATTCGGCAGGCGCAACGTGCCGAAGCGCGGGTGTTGCTGTTCGACCACCATGCCGCGTGCGATGATCTGCGGGTCGGCAAGCACCTCGTCGATGCGCTGCACCTTCGCGCAAGGCACGTCGATGCTATCGAGCAGTTCCAGCACTACGGCGACCGGCCGTCCGGCAACCCAGGGCTTTACCACCGACAGAATTTCCAGCCGACTGGCATTGCGCCCGTTCAGCGTGTGGAATCGCGTGTCCGTGCCGAAACCGGCAGGTCCGCCGTGCGTCTCAGCCAGTGCCGCGAAGCGCATCCAGGCGTCGTCGACCTGCGCGGCGATCACGAGGTCGCCATCCGCGGCACGGAACACCCCGTAGAGCGTTGACGTAGGCATGTCGTGACCGGTCTGTTCAGGAACGATGCCCTGCGTCGTGTAGCACTGCACCGCGTATTCGTGCATCGACACGAGCGTGTCGTACAGTGCCATGTCGATGTGCTGTCCCCGGCCGCTCTTCACGCGACCGAGCAGCGCGGCATTGATCGCCGCCACCGCGTGGATACCGGTATACATGTCGCCAAGCGAGATGCGCATCAACGGCGGTGGTTCGCCGGGATTGCCGATCATCTGCATGATCCCGCTCTTCGCCTCGGCAATCAGGCCGAAACCGGCGCGGTGCGCGTCCGGTCCCGTGTGGCCGTAGGCGGAGATAGAGCAGTAGACGAGGCCCGGATTACGCGCCGACAGTTCGTCGTAGCCGAGTCCGAGTCTGGTCAGCGCGCCCGGCCGGTAGTTCTCGACGAACACATCCGCCGAGTCGCACAGGCGCTGCATGAACTCCTTCCCACGCGGGTCGCGCATGTTGATGCTGACGCCGCGCTTGCCCATGTTCATCTGCAGAAAATAGGCGCTTTGCTCGTCATCGAGCACGGTCGCATGCTGACGCCCCGCGTCGCCAGTAACCGGACGTTCAACCTTGATCACTTCGGCGCCAAGCGCCGCGAGACAGCGCCCGACATACGGACCGGCGAGAAAATGGCTGTAATCGACAACGCGAATACCTTCAAGAGGACGTGCCTGCATCAGAATGCTCCCGGTCGGCGCGGCACCATCAGACGATGCTCGCCATGCTGGACAACCTGTCCGTCCTGATTGATCAACTCCGACGGCAGCACCACAATGCCCCAGTCCGGACGGCTCTTGCTGGCCCGCATCGTGCCGACGCGGAATTTCACGTGCAGCACGTCGTTCACTTTGATCGGCAGGTTGAAGTCCCAGGTCCAGCCGAGCGACATGCCCGGCAGAAAGCGGTATTCGCTTTGAGTCTTGAGGCCGTCGGCAATCGACATACCGAACAGACCATGCGCCACGATCGAGCCGAAGTGGCTCGCGTTCGCATATTCCTCATCGACGTGCACAGGCGTGTGATCGCCCGTCAGGTCGGCATAGGCCAGAATGCGCTCTTTGGTTACGGTGTAAGTCGGGCTGAGACACTCGTCGCCTTCGCGGGCGTCGTCCCAGTATTTATCGACGATCGTCATCTCAGGCCTCCGCGCGCGGGTTGATGGCCAGTGCTCGCGCCACGCACGAGGCGGGCTTTGCCTGGATCAGTTCGACGGCGAGACCGTCCGGCAGGCGCAACCAGTTGCGTCCTTGCGACATCTCAGTGACGTCGTACCGTTGCGCCGCAACGAGCGCGGCCTCCATGTCTTCGCACATCACGCCAAGATGGCCAAGTCGACCTTCGGGCGCTTCATGGTTCGGGTTATGAATGAATTGCAGACCACCGAGCGTCCAGTACTGCCGCGGTTCATCGACGGTGCCGTCGACTTCGCGCATCGTCATGCCAAGCACGTCTTCAAAGAAGCGGATGTGCCAGTGAATGTCCTTGACCCAGATGGCCACGTGTTCCAGATAAGCCTTGCTGCCTTTCATGCGGTTGTCTCCTCTTTTTGCCGGTCGGCCGTGCAACGCTCGATGCCCTTGATACAGGCGACCAGCGTCGCGTTCACCGGAGTCGGCACGCCGTGCCGTTGTCCCCAGCGCACGACCGCGCCGTTGATAAAGTCGATTTCGGTGATGGATCCTTTTTCGAGGCTTTGCAGCATCGAGGTCTTGAAGCCCGACGAAAGTCCCTCGCCGGCGAGCGTCCAGGCGCGGTCAGGGTCGACTGTGGAAAGGGCCACGCCAGCGGCCTGGGCGACCGCTATCGCTTCGGCGACCGCTGCGAGTGCAGCCGTCTTCAATAGCGGTTCGTCGTAGAGCTGGCCGTAGGTGAGCCCGGTCGTGCCGGTCAGTGCGCCAGTCGCGACATTGACCAGCAGCTTGTCCCACATCGTGCCGACGATATTGGCGCTGACGGTCGTGTCTAATCCGGACGCGTTGAACGTTTCGGCGATCGCGTTCACGCGCGAGGTAATCCGGCCATCCAACTCGCCAATGTGGGTCGCTTTGCCGGCGACGCCAGACTCGATGTGCCCCGGATTGCGCATGACGCCACCGACGTATGTCTTGCCGGCCAGCACGCGTTCGCGCCCCACGACGTCAGCCAGCACAGCTTCGTGTCCAAGGCCGTTCTGTAGTGACAGAACAAGCGTTTCGGGCCCAATCAGTTCCAGTGCGCCGCGCATCGCGGCGTCGGTATCGAATGACTTGACCAGCACGACGACCAGATCGACGACACCGGCTTCAGCAGCCCGTGTCGTGGCGTGAACTTTCACGCGACGAGAGCCATTCGTATCGTCTACCTGTAGACCGTCACGCCTCATTGCCTCAACGTGCGCCGCCGAGCGGTTCAGCAACCAGACCTCGTTGCCGCCTTCGATTAGCGCGGCCCCAATCGCACAGCCCAGTGCACCTGCACCCAGAATTGCAATCTTCACTGCCGTCTCCTTAACATGAAGATCAAGATACAAGCCGGGGGTCATGTCGGCAATGCAATGAATTCAATGACGTCATTGCCACAGGCAATATGAGAGGCAACGCGTGACCGTTCGGCTCCGAAGCCATATGCACGCGTCGCGGCTAACGATCGATTTGCCCAATGGCCACGGCATCGGGCGTTTCACCGAAGCCGTACGCGGGCATGCAGCAGCACAGTGCCGATCCCGCTAATGGCAATCACGAGCATGCCCAAGGCAGTCCAGATGTCGGGGACCTTGCCAAAGAGCGCCCAGCTAAAAAGCGTCGCGAAACCAAGTTGCGCGTAGCCGAACGGAGTGAGGAGGGCGAGGGGTGTTCTGTGGAGTGCCTGTAGCATCAGCAGATGGCCGAAGGTTGCAAGTGACGCCATCACGAGAACCAGCAGCCAACTGCCAACCGTCACCTTGCGGATTTCAGGCAGCAGGTCCGCCTGATCGACCCAAAGAAGTCCAGCAAGCGCGATATTCGCGACCAATGCGGTAATGAAGTTGGTCGTGATCGGGTCGCCTGCCGTCGACAGTTTGCTGGAGACCACCTGAAAGCATGCGAAGGTCGTGGCGGCACCGATCGGGAATGCCACTGTCCAGCTGAACTCGCCGCTACCCGGCCGCACCACGATCAACATGCCGATGAAGCCCAGAACGACCATCGACCATTTGCTTTTCGGCACTTGCTCGTTGAGCAGGGTGGCCGCAAGCAGCGTCGAAATCAGAGGTGCCATCATTGCCAGCGAAGTGGTGACTGGAAGCGGCAAATAGCGCAAGCCCGCGAATGTGCAAGCCGAATTGAGAAGGAGCAGCAAAGCGCGGAGGAGTTGCAGTTTCAGCACGCCTGCGTTGCGGAAAGGATTGATGCCCTGTCTGGCCTGCCACGAGCAGAGGGCGATGGCCTGGAAGGTGTAACGTCCGAAAAGCAGGGCGACCAGCGGCACCGCCCCGCCGATGACCTTGACGGTGGAATCGCTCGCAGCAAACGTTGCTGTCGTGGCGATCATCAGGATGATGCCGGCCTCGGCGGTTATCGGGAGGGTGATCGGGCGTTTCAAATTGATGCCTGTAGTAAGACCGCCTGACCAGCAGCAGTGGAATTTCGGCAATGCGTGTTGTGCATTTGAACAACGGGTTGCTGGGACGAGCGCAGACCTTCGTCGCAATGCAGGCGCTCTGGCGCAAACGCCTGCATTGCTTTCTAACGTGCCTGCATCGTGGCCTTTGCGACTCTTATATCGTCGAGGGTTTGTGCCCGCAGCTGATCGTATCGTTCCTTCGGGATCGGAAGCGCAGCGCCATTGCCAAGATCATCCAGTCGCACCCGATACGTCTCTCGCGCGCTCCACGCGGCAAGCGCGGAGATGATCGTCAGGCCAAAAGTGATGGACCCGACGATGAGTGGAATATTGTTCGATCCAGGTGGCGCGACGGCGGCGAAGAGCGCCGGAAGCAGTGCGGTGATGGTCGTGCCGAGGTTCTGCGCGATCGCCATAGCTGAGACGCGTGAACGGGTCGGGAAAAGCTCCGGGTAGTAGCTTGGAAAGATCGCGTTATAGCCCTGATACACCACGCCCCACATGAGTATCGACATGATGAACGCGAGCGGCAGGTTGTGAATGCTAATCGCGTACAGATACCCGAATGAGAGCAGACCGGACGACAGCGCACCGACCATGATCGGGATCCTGCGGCCGATGCGATCGGAGAGGTTGCCGACGTGCGGAATCACCAGAACCGCCACAATGTTTCCGACCACTGGAATCCACAAGTACACGCTTTTGTGAAAGCCGATGCCATACGAAACCTGTACAGCATAGGCCGCCCCGAAGATCGTTGCGACTACCGGAATGACGTTCATGAACGCCATGCCGACGACCCGGATCATGTCGGGCCAGCTGTACCTGAAGGCCTCGATAATCGGTGCGCGTGCGACCTCGCCTCGTTCGTCTTCTTTCGCGAAGGCAGCGGTCTCCTCGACTTCACGACGGATGATGTAGCCCGCCAGCAGTACGACCGAACTCAAAAGGAAAGGAATGCGCCAGCCCCACGATACGAACGATTCTTCAGGCATGTAATACGCGAGCGGCAGGAACACGGCGGCGGCGAGAATCTGTCCGGCCTGCACGCCTTGTAGCGTGAAGCTTGCAAAGTAACCGCGCCGGCCGAATGGTGCCTGCTCCATGATCATCGAACTGGCACCCGAGATTTCGCCGGCTACTGCGAAGCCCTGCACGAGGCGCAGCATCACGAGCAGTGTTGGGGCGAGCATGCCGACCGAATGGTAGGTTGGCAGCAGGCCAACGGCCATGGTGGAGAAACCCATCAGGAACATGCATAGCAGCAGCACCGTTTTACGCCCGTGCGTGTCGCCCCAGTGGCCGAGGAAAAACGCACCGATAGGCCGCGCAACGTAGCCGACGCCGTAGGTCGCGAGCGACGCGACAATTGCGATTTTCGGGTTCCCTGCAGGGAAGAAGATTTGTGGAAAGATGAGAGCGGCGGCCTGCGCATAGATGAAGAAGTCGTAGTACTCGAGCGCCGAACCTATCCAGCCGCTTGCTCTTGCCTTCTTTGCTTGCCTTCTTTGCTTGCCTGCGTTGCTTCGCAGCGGTGGGCCCATCACCTGCGCCGCCCGGTGATAGCGATTTCCTTTCCATGACGTCTCCTGATTTTTTAAGTAAGCCGGAGCAGCATCGATGGCTGCATTCTCGGTGGTTCGCGCTGGCCGAACATCTGAAGGTGGTTCATACGGAATCGATCGCGCATAACGGCCGGCGCGCAACGAACCAGGACGCCGATCCCTGGCGGTTCCTCCTTGACCTGAAGCTCAAGATACGAGCGGATACTCATTCCCGCAATGCTATGATCGCAATGACATCATTGCGAGGAGCAATAGTCCTATGAGCTCAGCCGAACTCCCTGATTTGAAGCTGCTGCAGCTATTCGATCTCCTCTACGATGTCCGCAGCGTCACACGCGTGGCCGAGCAGCTGGGACAAAGTCAGCCAACGATCAGCATCTGGCTGGGACGTCTGCGGGAACATCTACAGGACCCACTCTTCATACGAACGCCGACCGGCATGGCGCCGACGCCGCAGGCCGATGCCCTGATCGGCCCTTGCCGGGAAATTCTGGAGTCGCTGCGGCGCTTTGCGGCGTGGGAGATTGCGTTCGATCCCGCCACCGCGAAGCGGCGCTTCCGAATCTGCATGACCGACGCCAGTCACATCACGCTACTACCGCGAATGTTGGCGCATGTGCGCGAGCAGGCACCGGGTATCCGGCTGGAAGCGGCGCGTATCGACGGCAATACCGAACGGGCACTGGAGTCCGGCGAGGCAGACCTGGCAATTGGTCACGTGCCCTGGCTTGGGGGTGGGATTTATCAACAGCAGCTGTACCTACAGGACTGGGTCTGTCTGACGAATCGTCATCATCCAAGGCTAAAGAGCAGACTCGGGCTGAAGCAGTACCGCGCCGAAGGACATGTTGCGATCACGGCTGGGACGGGCGCGCAACTACTTGAACAGGCGCTGGTGCGCGAGCACATCGAGCGCGAGGTGGTGCTGGAGTTGCCCGGGTTTCTTGGGCTTGGCGCGATCATCCAAAGCACGGATCTGATTGCCACACTGCCGCGGCACATTGGTGAGACGCTGGCGAAGATCAACGATCTGGCCGTGCACTCCTGCCCGGTTCCCGTCGATGGATTTGCGGTCCGACAGCACTGGCATGCCAGATATCATCACGAAGCTGGAAACCGGTGGCTGCGTAGTCTGGTCGTGCAGTTGTTTTGCAGCGCGGGGTGACCACGGATCGCCCAAACCAGATTTTCCGCAACACGTACGCTCGAATGACCGCACTTGCGCCTCACCGCGCTTGGTTTTTCCGATTGCCGCAGCGACCGTTGCACCCTTCAAACCGGCCATTTGAGATGCGACCCACCGAGGGCCCTGGTTGGGTCGGCGACGGTCTTCCGCTCAATGGGCGGCTTGGGACTTCAGGCGTACGGGGCAGCGGGCAGCGGTCGGCCAGCTTGAGACGTTCGACAAGCGACGAAAATCGTCAACAATCGGTGTTCATCCCCCAACATTACTCGTGGAAGCATCACCGCTGGCTAACGGGTGCGGCAGGCTCTTTGGACAAATCTCTACGTTTTCACTCGAACTCGCGCAAACTCTCGTGCAATATTTCGACCCGCTGTAAATGGTCGCTGCCCCGTTCGAGCAGGCGTTCGGCAACCAGTGAGCAGATCAGATTGACCACCGCCGTCATGCCGACGTTGCTGTCAAACAGCATCAGGCCATCCGTGTGGCAACGGATCACCCAGCGCGCCAATCGCGCCGGCTTCCCCGCAATGACATCCGACATATACACAATCGGTACGCCGGCCTCCGCGAGTGAAACTGCGGCAAGACCGACCGCCGGCACACGGCGCCGCAAGCCGACGATGATCGCGACATCCTGCGCGGCCAGGTCGCCGAGATATTCGCCCATGGTGTCGCCCGGCGCAGGCAACAACACCACGTCGGTGCGCACCTGAATCAGTTCGCGCCTGATCATCGTGGCCATCGTATGACTATGCCGATATCCGATGATCACCACGCGCCGCGCGCGCGCAACTGCTTCGACCACCTCGCTCAGCACGTGAGTATCGAGCGACCGGTACGTGCTCGCCAGATTCTCGACCTCGTGCTGCAAATGCGCCTGAATCACGTCGTCGAGTTTCGTACTCGCATTCTTGCGGCCTCGATCCTGTAGATACAACGGCGAACCGCCGACCTGTGCCGCGCGCGCAATCGCACGCGCGTCGTCATAAGAAGCATATCCGAGCTTCTGAAAAAAACGTGTCGCAGTCGCTTTCGAGACCTGCGCGGTCGCCGCCAGTTCCGTAGCGGTTTGCATCGCCAGTTGCCCCGGCGCACTGAGAATGACATCGGCTAACCGTTGATCGATCTCGGACAGTTCGTCATAGCATTCGGCGATGCGACTCTCGATCGACTGCGGTGCGCGCTTTTCCTGTTTCGTTTGAGCTTTTGGCATTTCGATGCTTGTGAGTAAGTGGAGCGCCCGCCGTGGTGCAACGTCGGCACTGCGAGCGTGCATTGCTGTTTTCTTGCACGCAGCAGGTGCAGTCAGTCGTCATCCCGTGATGACGTCATTATAAATCGGACCGTGGCAAATGAAATTCGTGTTTCTCAAACATCCATATAGAAACACACGTTTTCATGGTTTGGTTCGTGAAACCCATGTTTCTCACATAAGTTGGCACGGATCATGCGTTCAGACGGTTTCGTCCACCTCTCAACGGGAGTTCCCTGATGTCGAAACGCCGCCTGTCCAGCATTGTCCTCGCCGCGTTGTTTCCGTTCGGCGCATTGGTCCACTCGGTAGCGGCGAATGCCGATACGCTCGACGACATCAAGAGTCGCGGCACGATGACCGTCGCGATCGATCCGACCTTTGCGCCGTATGAATACACCGACGCCAGCAACAACATTGTTGGCTTCGATCCGGCCGTCATGGCTGCGGTCGCGAAGCATCTGGGAGTAAAGATCGAATATCAGCGTATGGCATTCAGCGGGATCATCCCGGGCCTGCTCGCGCATTCGTTCGATGTCGAAGGTTCTGCGCTGAACGTAACCGCCGAACGTGCAAAGCGTCTCGCTTACATGGCGCCGACCAGCAAGACCGTGAACGGCGCTCTGGTGCGCGCCGATTTCAAAAAGATTCCGCAGCAAGCCACCATCGAGTCTCTCGCTGGTCTGACGGCCGCGGTCAAGAGCGCGAGCGCACCCGAACAGATCCTCAAGCAGTTCAACGAGACGCTGAAGGCCAAGGGTCTTGCGCCGATCCAACTGATCAGCGTGGACAGCGTCGATCAGACAGTGGCTGCATTGATGACGCGTCGCGCCGATTTCGTGTTCGACGATATGACCGTGCTCGCGGGCGTCATCAAACAGAATCCGGGCAAGCTGAAATCGACCGGTGAGCTTGGACCGTCGCAATGGATTGCCTGGGCGACCCGCCCGGACGATACGCGTCTGAACAAGGCGATCAGCGACCAGATCCTCGCCATGAAAAAGTCCGGCGAACTCGCACGCCTGCAAAAGGCCAACCTGGGCGTGAGCTTCGATACGCCGACGTCCGATTTCATCCCCGCGCAGTAAACCGAGCAGACCGAATCACATGACAGATCCAGTACAGACTCTCACCGTCAAGGCAGGACACGGACGTACCTTCGAAGTGAAGGCGGGCCAACGGTTGACCATCATTGACGTCGAGGGGCAGCAGGCCGCCGACTTTGTCGCGGTGGTCAAGTCGAACCATGGCGAGAAGCTGTCGCCGACGCATACGCGCCGCCAGCTTCGGACGCTGTTTTTCAACGTCGGCGACGCGCTGTATTCATCGCTGGGGCACCCGTTGTTGCGGGTAGTCGAAGACACCGTCGGCATTCACGATGCCAACGTGCCCGCCTGCGACGACACGCGTTTCACGGTCGATTTCAACGTGACCGGGCATCGCAACTGCCTCGACAACATGCACGCGGGTCTGGCTCTGTACGGGCTGTCGCCGTTCGATGTGCCGGAGCCGTTCAACCTGTTTCAGAACGGCCCGGTCACGCGGGATTGCCGGATGCAGGTCACCGATCCGACCAGCAAGCCGGGCGACTACATCACGTTCGACGTGCTCGAAGACCTGGTGTGTGCCGTGTCGTCGTGTCCGCAGGACATCATTCCCGGCAACGGCCTGAAGGTTACCGACATCGCCATTTCCATCCTGCCCGCGACGCCTGTCGCCGTCTGAACGGACTCAACATGCTGCTTCTTAAAGAACCGCCTTCGCGCGCACCGCTGTCCCCGCGAACCGTCGCCGTGCCTGCGGGCGAATCGCGCGCGATCGACGTCAAGGCAGGCCAGATCCTGCGTATCGAGGCGAAAGAACCGGGCGCGGTCGCGTCGATGTTCGGCTTCAGCCGGATCAACGACGATGTGTACATGTCGGTTCATCACACACGCGTGTTCAGCAATTCGTACGTGCTGCAGGCGGGCATGCGGATCGTCAGCAATCGCCGCCGCGCGCTGATGGTGCTCGGTAAGGATTCGAGCGGCAAACACGATCTGCTGCTCCCGGCATCGACAACCGCGTATCTCGCGGACCAGGGCTACGCGGGACAGACCGGCTGCGTCGAATCGGTCGATGCGGTGATTCAATCGCTGGGGCTGAAGCCGCCCAAAATCCCCGACCCGATCAACCTTTTCATGCACGTGGCATTGCATCAGGATGGCCGCATCGAACCGCTGCCCAACGTCACGCGAGCCGGCGAATTCGTCGCGTGCCGGGTGGTGACGGACATGGTGTTCATCGTATCGGCGTGCTGCACCGGCATTGCGGGCAACGACGTGCCAGGCGCGCTCGAACTGTCGGCGGTCGAAGAACTAGACCAACTCTGATTCCGGGAACCAGCGGTGATGGGCTTTGACCCGCAAGTGATCCACAGCCTGCCGACACTCATCGACGGCTGGCTGCTGACCGTGGAACTGACGCTGTTCGGCGCAACCGGCAGTCTCGTGTTTGGCCATCTCGCGCTCGCGATGCAACTGACACGCGTTGCGCCGTTGCGCTGGGCCGCGCGACTCTATATCAGCTTCATGCGCGGCACACCCGCCCTCGTGCAACTGTTCGTGCTGTTCTTCGCGTTGCCGCTGATCGGGCTGGGCGGCCGTCCGATGCTGGCGGCCGCGCTCACGCTCGGCCTGAACAGCGGCGCCTACACGGCGGAAATCCTGCGAGGCAATCTGCGGGTGATCACTCCTGGCCAGTACGAAGCCGCGATTGCGCTCGGCATGGCGCCGTGGCGCATCGCGTTGAGGATCGCGCTGCCGCAGATGCTGAAGGCCAGCCTGCCCGCACTCATCAACGAATTTACGATCCTGTTGAAAACCACGCCGCTCGCGTCGGTCGTCGCCGTCACCGAACTGACGTACGCGGGACAGATGGTGATCGCGCGAACCTACACGTCGACGCAAGTGATGCTGCTGGTCAGCGTCGGCTATCTGGCGGTCGCGTTGCCGGTCATCTATGCCGCGCGCCGCGCACAGCGTTCGCCGGGCGTGCCACGCGTCGAGCAGGTCGCGACGGGAGTTGCGCGATGACCTTCGATCTCAGCGTTCTGTCCGGCTACTGGCCGGAGCTTGCAGCAGGACTCGGCAGCACGGGCTGGTTGTGTGCGGCCGGCGCAGTGATGTCGGGCGTGCTCGGCGTGCTGCTGACGGTCGGCCAGCGACGCTGCGGTCCGTGGCTGGCCGCGGTGATTCGCGGCTACACGGCATTGACGCTCGGCTTGCCGCTGCTCGTGCTGCTGTATGTCATGTTCTTCGTATTGCCGGATTTCGGCGTGCTGCTGCCCGCGCCGCTGGTCGGCACGGTCACGCTCGCGGTCTATTACGGCCCGTACGTCGCAGAAGTGATTCAGGCTGCTGTTGCCGCCGTGCCCGCTGGAACCGTCGAAGCGGGCGTCGCACTCGGCATGTCGCCGGTCGCGATCGCGCGCCGCATCATCGCGCCGCAAGCGCTGCCGCTGCTGCTGCCAACGCTGACGGGTCTGCTGATCGGCCTCGTCAAAGATTCCGCGTTGCTATCGGTGATCTCTGTGCACGAATTCATGTTCGCCGCGAAGGCCGTCGTGTCCGACACGTACGCGCCGCTCGAAGTCTATTTCGTCGTCGCGATGGTCTACTGGGCCGCGACGTCCGTCATCCACTTTTCGACCCGTCATTGGGAGCGCCGCCTCGGCCGCGACCATCGGGTCGCCCGGCCCCGGTGATCAGTATGAACCTATCCGACAGCACGCAGCCCGTAGCGTTGAAGGCGAACGGTATCGTCAAGTGGTTCGGCGCGAACCGCATCCTCGACGGCGTCGATCTGACCGTAGCGCGCGGCGAAACGGTCTGCGTCCTCGGTCCGTCGGGCTCCGGAAAATCGACGCTGTTGCGCTGCCTGAACTGGCTTTCACCGCCCGACGAAGGCGCCATCTGGATCGGCGACCAGCGGATCGGCTTGCGCGAGAACCCGAACGGCGCGACGAGCCCGCGTCCTGAGCGCGAGATACGCGCGCAGCGCAGCCGCATCGGCATGGTGTTTCAGAGTTTCAATCTGTGGCCGCATATGACGGTGCTTGAAAACGTGATGGAAGGACTGCTGTCGGTCAAACGGATGAATCGTCTCGCCGCCACTGACCTCGCTGTCGAAGCGCTGAGCCAGGTTGGCCTCGGCGGCAAGCACACGTCGATGCCCGCGAACCTCTCGGGCGGCCAGCAGCAGCGTGTCGGCATTGCCCGCACACTCGCGATGGCGCCGGAGGTCATCCTGTTCGACGAACCGACCAGCGCGCTCGATCCCGAACTGGTCGGCGAAGTGCTGACCGTGATGCGCGGACTCGCTGCGAACGATACGACGATGATTGTCGTCACGCATGAAATCGGCTTTGCGCGCGATGTCGCGGACCGCGTGATCTTCATGGACGGCGGACGCATCGTCGAACAAGGTCCGCCCGCGCAGGTGCTCGACACACCCTCGTCGCCGCGACTCCAGCAATTTCTCTATCGCTTTACTCCGGAAAATTCACGCTCATGAGCTATACAGATCAACCCGCAGTAACCGTTCCCGCCGGCCACGGCAAAGCAGTCCGACTGAAAGCGGGCCAGGCCGTACGGGTCATCAATACCCATGGCACGCAAGTCGTAGACTGCTGGGCCTGGAACGCGTACGACCTGAACGAATACATGTGCATGGAGACCACGCGCGTCTGGAACCAGCGGCTCAATCCGGTGGTTGGAGACAGCTTCGTGACCAACCAGCGTAATCCGGTGCTGACCGTCGTGGAAGACACGACGCCCGGTGTCCATGACACCTTTATGGCGGCCTGCGATCGCAAACGCTATGAACTGCTCGGCGTGCGCGGCTACCACCGCAACTGTTGCGACAACATGTTTGAAGGGATGTTCGAACTCGGCGTGACGCCGCCGCGCCAGAACCTCGCTTCGTTCAACATCTTCATGAATATCCGCGTGCAACCCGACGGCATCACGCTGCATACGTTGCCTACCGTGACAAAGCCTGGCGAGTACATCACGCTACGCGCCGAAATGGATTGCTTCGTGGCGTTTTCTGCGTGTCCGCAGGACATCGTCAAAATTCAAGGGCAAGGCGACAACACGCCGAAACCGGTTGACATCGCCGTGCTCGACGACTTCTCATCCGATCTGCAAGGCACGCAATCGTGGGTTCCGGACGCCTGAGCGTTCATCATTTCAACAATCTCGGACAGACGCTCACACACATGGCGATTCCCACTTTCGACCCGGACGCGCCGGCCTTTACGCGCACGGGCATCAACCTCGCGGACCCACGTCTGGGCGCACATGCTGTGCTCACCAGTGATGATTTTTTCGCGCCGATGGCTCGCATGTTGAATCCGGAGCCGGCCGTGTTCATTCCCGGCAAATACGATGACAACGGCAAATGGATGGACGGCTGGGAATCGCGTCGCAAGCGCGTGACTGGCCACGATTTCTGTATCGTCAAGCTGGGCACGGCGGGCGAACTGATGGGCGTCGATATCGACACGAGCCATTTCACCGGCAACTTTCCTCCGGCGGCATCGATCGACGCGTGCCGCTCGGATGACGACATTCCGCCCGCCGATGCGCAATGGACCGAAGTGCTGCCCGCGATGGCGCTGAACGGAAACGCGCATCACTTTCGCGCAATCGAGGCGGCCGAGGGCGCGGTCTACACGCACGTACGCCTGAATATCTACCCGGACGGCGGTATCGCGCGATTGCGCGTGTTCGGCCGGCCGCGCCGCGAACTCGCGCCGGGCGCCGAACTCGATCTCGCGTCAGCGATGAACGGTGCGCGGATCGTTGCGGCGAACAACCAGCACTACGGCCTCGCGTCAAATCTGCTTTTGCCCACGCGTGCAGCCAACATGGGCGAAGGCTGGGAAACCCGTCGGCGTCGCGAACCGGGCTGTGACTGGTGCATCGTCGAACTCGCGGTGGCTGGCGAAATCAGCAGGATCGATGTCGACACCGCGCATTTCAAAGGCAATTTCGCGGACCGTTGCTCGCTTCAAGGCGCATTCGTTACGGCAGGCACCGACGAGTCGCTCATTACCCAATCGATGTTCTGGCCCGTGTTGCTCGACGAGCAGAAGCTGGAAATGGACTGCTTACATTCGTTCTCGCCTGAACGGATAACGCCGGTTACCCATGTGCGCTTCAATATTCTGCCGGACGGAGGGGTGTCGCGAGTTCGCCTGATCGGGCACGCAGTGGTCTGATCCACACCGCCTGCCCGATTTGGTCGTAAGAGGAGTTCCAGCTTCGAAGACTACATTGTCATTGGAATTGTTTAAACAGGGCTAGTCCTCGCGGTGGGTCCCGTTCCCACGCAAAGTGCAGTTGCGTGGTTGCCCCACCCGACGTTGCTCTAGATGTAGGATTGCGGTCTTCCTGTACGCAACAAGGCGCTGCTCATTCGAATCGAGCGTTTGCGCAACCAGCTTTGTTGCCTTGTCCCAGTTGTAGGTGCGGAAGGCGTGACCGTTCGTCACAAACATCGCGCCGGCGTAGAACATCTCGTACTGCAGGTGTCGCGAAGCGAATTCGCTGCGGACAGCGTCCCAGACCAGCTTGAGCAACTCGACACGTTCGTCCGGGGACATCGCACCGGAAATCTGCGTCTTGCAGATAATTGGAGCCAGCTCGGGGTTCTCGAGGTCCTTGTGGGACGACGGCAACATAATCAGCGAGCCGCCGGCCAACTCACGGATGGCATTCAAGAACACCGGATACAGTTCCTGCGTGATGACCTGCGCGGCGTACATCAGGTTGCGGTCGGGGACGAAGAAGCCATAGAACGTCGAACCGGCTGCCTCCATGCCCTGCAGCATGCTTTCGACCATCGTCGCTTTCGCCGACAGCCAGCCGTGCTTTTCCTTGACCGGAGGCATGTTGAACGTGCCAATCGTCTCGGTAACCTTGCGGGCAAGGCCGAGCAGGAAGCGCATCTTCACGGCCAGGCGGATTTGCGCCTGGTAGTTCTGCATCGTATGTCCCGGCGTGTCGTGGAACTGAGCACGGCAGGCGTCGACGTCGCGATACGTGAACACGCGTTCCCAGGGTACCTTCACGTCGTCGAAGTACATGAGCGCATCGTTCTCGTCGAAGCGCGAGGCGAGCGGATTGTCGAACGCCGACACGGCGTATTGTTCGTAGGACTTGCGCGAGAGGACGCGAAGACCCTTCGCGTTCATCGGAATGCAGCAGTTGAACCCGAGATTCTCTTCACCTTTTTTCAGCGGCTGAAGATTCGCAACGAACACCCTCATTGGCCATGATAGAGCCGGTGCCGAGCATCTTCGCGCCGCGAATCGTGATGCCTTCGTTGTCTTCGTCGACGATGGCTGCGACGAGGTCTTCGCTCTGCTGGTCGCCCCAATCCTTCGAGCGGTCCGCTTGAGGGTTGATGATGACATAGGTGAGGTAGAGGTCGTTACCAACGCATACACAGAACAATGATCTCCCGATCAAAATGCCGACCATCGAATACCCCCTCCAGACCTTTGCGTTTGCTCATCGCCGGCCACCAGATTGATTGGTTCGCTACTTTAACCGATCCGATGAGCCTATTTGTACCATAACCCGCGTGCGTTGCCACAGGCCCGTAATGGCCGTAATGGGGGTGCCACACCGGTTGGGGGACCGTCTGCCACTTGTTCGTCAGACAACTAGGGTAGGCGGATATTGCAAAAATGAATACGCCCGATCAGTTCCTTCGGGTTGAAGGCTCGCCGTAGCGTGGTACAAAAATCAACGCACGACACTTGGCCGGCTGACGAATAAAACAGACGGCACCCGCAGGAAATATCGGCGGCGAGCACAACGCTCTGCGCCTGGCACTAAGGAGACACAATGAACCGCTGCAAGCGGATGCGTATCACGGATATCTCTGAGCACGCGGTAAAGCTCGAAGGTAACGTTGCGAACGCTCTCGTCAACTTTTCAGACCACACCATCTCGGTGGTCATCGTACATACCGACGTCGTTCGCGCCGGGAAGCCGGTCGCCGGCATTGCGTTCAACTCAATCGGACGTTACGCGCAAAGCGGCATTCTTAAAGACCGGATGATTCCGCGCCTCATGAACGCCGAAGCCCATGAACTTCTCAACGATCAAGGTGATCGCTTCGATCCAGCGCGCGTGCTGGCATGCGCAATGAAAAACGAGAAGCCGGGTGGTCACGGAGATCGCGCCGCAGCAGCAAGCGCGCTCGAGCTGGCTATCTGGGACCTGAACGCCAAGCTAGCGGACGAGCCCGCTTACGTGACCATAGCGAGACACTACGGACGAACAGCGGCATCAACGCGTGTACCCGTGTATGCAGCGGGTGGCTACTACTACCCCGACGGTGGCATCTCCCGGTTGAAAGACGAGATGCTCTCCTACCGCGACATGGGTTTCAACGCGTTCAAGATGAAAATCGGTGGCGACTCACTGAAGGAAGACCTCGCGCGCATCGACGCGGTACTCACTATTGCAGGGGAGGGTAGCAAGCTTGCTGTCGATGCAAACGATCGTTTTGATAGGGAGGTGGCTCGCACGTACGCAGAGGCGATGCACCCATACCGGCTGCGGTGGTATGAGGAAGTCGGCGACCCCCTCGATTTCGATTTGAACTGCGAACTGACCGGGCTCTACGAGGGTGCGGTGGCGACAGGAGAAAACCTCTTCTCGGTTCAAGACCTACGGAATCTCCTGCGTTATGGCGGGATGAGACGTGGCCTCGACGTGTTCCAGATGGACGCTGGCCTGAGCTACGGAATTACCGAGTACGCTCGCATGGTCGACGAACTGGAAGCTCATGGCTTCAAGCGGGAATTCGCGTTTCCGCACGGCGGCCACTTGATCAATCTGCACATTGTCGTCGGACTCGGTCTCGGCGGATGCGAGGCCTATCCAGGAGTGTTTCAGCCGTTTGGAGGTTACTATCTGAATCAGGTCGCTGCTTAACCCGTTGGCGTCCACGCGTTCCGACCGACCTCACAATCCGCTCCGATTGAAGGGCCGCACGCGCAACTGGCAGCGCGTACGTGCTGTGCACCTGAACCCGGATCACATCGAAGACCCGGGCGGTGCCCCACAACGCCGCAACCAGGAGAGAATGGCCGCCTGAAATCTAATCGTTGAGACGACAACTAGCTCGAAAATTTCCGAACTGTTTCGCAAGATTTGTGTCCACAGTGGGGCGAGGAGAGCAACTGATTCGTGAGTACATCAGGCATCAGGAGCAGGAAGATCAGCCGCTAGATCTGATGCGACTGTGGTGATAGAAGCGTGCCACCGATAGGTGGCGCAAGAGACCGGGGCGCGTTACCGCCGCCGATTAGTCGCTTTGAGCGGCTCACAAATTAAAGCCACCGGCTTTACCGGTGGATATTACTGGAGGCTCCTATGCGAGCAAAAATGTCGATATCGAACCTGTCCGTTCCGTTGGACAAGATCAAAGACATCGGAGGCGCGAATATACCCGGCCAGGCCGGCCACAGCTTCACGTTGAGCTTCCAGGTCAAGGTGCAGCCCCGCCCGTTGGGCGCGTTGGGCGTGTTGTCCGGCGAGGGCATCGACTGTCCGAACCTCGAGTGGAACGAGCGGATCGAATGGTTCGAATTCAATCATGCAGCCAACATCTGGACATCGAAGGGCGAAAAGAGCGAGAACATGTATCAGCTCAATCCGAACTCGAACACGTTCAAGACCTGGCATTCGTTTCGTTATCTGATTGCTACCGATCCTTCGAACCATCCGCCGAGCGAACTCGCGGCATTGAAAGACGACAAGCTGTCAAAGCATTGGATCGCGAAGCACGGGTTCACGTGGAATTTGTCTATCCGGGACGTTCCCGCGATGGGTAAGCTCGGCGGATCCGGGGGAGGCGGCGGCGCCAGTCTGGTGACGGGAGACACCCGACGGCGTGTGATTTACTTCGACCTGGGCTTTTCCGGTCAGCCGGGACGCGTTCACCTCGTGCAGATTCTAGAAACCTTCCATGGAAGGCTAACCATCCACAGGCTGATAAGGGGAAACATTCAAAAGTCCACCATCGACCATCCATCCAATCTGGACCGGTGGCGCTTTCAACTGGAATCGTCGGGCGTGCGATGGACATGAGGGATGTCCTGCATCTCCGCGAAGGCGGTGTACGCTGCCGCGGTGTCGTCGTTGCGTCCAGCCGCAAGTCGCGTGTCGTGATGTAACTAGTGTGGATGACCCAGCAAACGTGCATTGCCTCGGTTAGACAGTCATTTAGGAATCCTTTTGAGTTCGAGGTTTGAACCATGGCTTACTGGACAGTGATCGGCAAATAGGTAGTGTTAGGTATTGAAGTTGCATTCTTAGTATGGACAGGAAATCCACATGATAAGCCCATCCCAATTCGGGCCGGGGGCTCTGACACTGGTTTTCTATTTCGCTCAAGCGCGCTTGAGAAAAATAACGCGCCCGTAATCTGGGCGTCACGCCACCGACAGAGTTGGCGTGCCAGAATTGCTTCGTAGTAGCCGCAACTACGACTGTTGACCAGTGGGAGCAAATGGACATAACAGCACTTGCACGCGACGCAGACGCACTGCTCAGGCGCCATTTCCGCAATCTCAGTTCAGGCAAGGTCACATCATGAGCACGACGTGGATTGCTTCATCCGAAAAAATTGGCACGACGACCCTCTCGCAGGGCTGTGCTGGCTGTCCGCAGTGCTTCTTTACGGGAAGCAGCAGCGCCGACGCAACTCCCGGTGGATTCGCCGTGAAGAAGGGTGGCGCGCCTGTCGCAGGAGAATGGAAGAAAGCATTGCTGGAACTTGCAGGCGTCGCAAAAACCGCCAACAAAATACAGCGCCGGAATCTGAACGATTTCATTCGTCACGTTCCAGTCGGCATATTGACAAAGGGCACTCGGCTTCTCCACGTCAGTGCCCGTGACGATTGGGTTAAACGGCAATTGGTGGGTGGGCACGTCGACGACGACTACAGTTTCTTTACGTTGGAAAACAGGGGTCCGGCCGCTGCGCATGGCAACAGATTTCTCAGCCGGGTTCAGTTGACCCTGACACAAGATGTTCACTGTTTCTTCGCCTCAAACTATCTTTTCAAATACTGGCACCGAGTTGAGCGCGGGGAAGGAAGGACGCACCGGTTCGAGATCGACAATGGCTTCGTTCGCGTCGGTGGCGAGCTGACTAGTCTTCTAAAAAATTCATGGCCGGCAAACTTTCGTCCTGTTGCATGGGCTAGCTGTTCCGAGTGCGAGATCTCCTTTCACAACTCGGTTATTCCCCGAATCATGAAAGTGTCTGCCATCGCCACGTGGGAAGGAGAGTCTGCAAAGAAAAGAAATGTCGAAAATCCTGTGATTCAAAAGCTAAACACGGATAACACTGTGCCCGGCGGGCATCAGGGGGTGAGAGCGCCATGGTGGATGAGTCCGTATTTTCACAGCCGCGCCAAAGTAGTTGAGGCGCAAGAACGGTATAAGAGACGAAACATTCCACTAGAGGATACGTTCTTTGAATAGGCCTGCGTTTCCTGTTGGAGGCCGATCGTGGCGATCGTGAAGCAGCCTCTGGTCGCGGGGCCGATTCGATGCGCGTGCAGGACCCGTCGCATTGAACGCTCTCCAGATCCGCAGCGCCTCAGTGTCGGTGCTCCGCATCCGCGACCGCTGTCGAGCTTGGAGAGCGCTTCATGTCCGTGTCGAACGCGGAATTCTCGCTTCTTTGGGAGAGGGGAGTCAGGCTGCCGATCGAATGTTTTTCATGTGTACGGGTCTACACGCTTATCCGATGTCATTCGTCTCTAAACCTTGCAACGTGACTACGAACTTCATTGCACATCCGGCCTGGGAAGATTGGTTAGGCAATATTTCCGCCGATCTTCCGTGTGGCCCCGATCTGGAATACGATCCTTCATTCGCGTCGCTCGAGCAAGCCGTGAATGGGCGGCCGGACGTCGAGTACGGTCAGACGGTAGTAGCCGCCGTACCACCAGACTGGATAGCGGCCGACGCGCTGTGTCTCGAGTTGTTGTCACGGACTCGTGACCTGCGGGTGGTCGTCTATCTGACACGCAGCCGGCTCGTCAGCCATGGTGTCGCTGGCCTGGCAGACGGGCTCGCGTTAATCGCGGGGTTGCTCGAGTCCCAGTGGCGCGATGTGCATCCGCAATTGGACGCAAGCGATGCCGACGATCCCACTGCACGAATCAATGCACTCGCCTCTCTCGCCGACCCGACGGGCTTACTCTGCGATTTTCTCGATACGCCGATCGTCCCATCGATGCCCGCGCAAACAACGGCACTCACTCTGCGTCAATGGACGTACGCGACAGGCGAGGTAGTGGCACCTGCCCAGCACACCACGATGAGCGTGGCGGAGATCGAGGCGGCGCTTGCCGCAGCCGTGGTGCGCGTGGTGTCTTTTCGTGCTGCGCTCGACGCCGCGCTCGCGCATGCCTCGCGCATTGAAGCGCTGGTGACCGGGCACGTCGGGACGGCACGGACGATCGATCTCGGCGCGCTGACGGCGTTGTTGCGGCGGGCGCAATTCCTGATTGCCACAAGCCTGTCGAAACTCGATGTCGTGGATGCACACAACACGGTCGACGCGCAAGTCGACGGGACGCCCGCCTTTCCTTCCCGGGCCGAGGTGGATGCCAAGGCGGCGCCGGGCAATCAGGTAGCCACGCGTGCCGATGTGGTCGCGACACTCGATCGCGTGTGCGACTACTACGCGCGCCACGAACCTTCGAGTCCGGTGCCCTTGCTGCTCAAGCGCGCACGCGGACTCGTCGACAAGTCTTTTGTGGACTTGCTTGGCGAACTCGCACCCGAAGGGTTAGCGCAACTTACCCAAGTGATTGGAACGACGGGCATGACGCCCTCGCCTGATTGAACAGCCGGAGAAATTGATGGCCAAGGAAAGCAGTCAGAAATTCATTGCGCGCAATCGCGCACCGCGCGTGCAGATCGAATACGACGTCGAAACGTACGGTTCGCAGAAAAAGGTCAGTTTGCCCTTTGTCATGGGTGTGCTGTCCGACCTCTCGGGGCAACCGCTCGATCCGTTGCCGCCGGTAGCGGAGCGCAAGTTTCTGGAAATCGACATCGACAATTTCGACGAGCGGTTGCGTTCGATGAAACCGCGGATCGCGATGCAAGTCGACAATACCTTGACGGGCGAAGGGCGTTTCGGCGTTGACATGACCTTTGAAACGATGGACGACTTTTCGCCGGCAGCCATTGCCCGCAAGGTTGAACCGCTCGCGAAATTGCTCGAAGCGCGCAGCCAGTTGCGCAACCTGTTGACCTACATGGATGGCAAGACGGACGCGGAAGAACTGGTTGCGAAGTTGCTGGAAGACCCGGCGCTTCTCGCCGCCCTTGCATCGGCGCCGAAACAGCCGGACTGATCCGTCGCGAGTCGCGCAATCCGTCAAGATCAAACGAGAGAGATGACTATGGCAGAAGCAAACGATCAACAGCGGGACTCAAGCCCGCGTGCGGATCTTCAGCAGCGTCAGAACGCCGTATCCGTCGAGGCCGATGCGTCCAGCGAGTTCGGCCGTCTGTTGCAAAAGGCTTTCAAGCCGAAAACCGACAAGGCGAAGGAAGCGGTGGAAAACGCCGTGCGCACGCTTGCCGCACAAGTGCTGCAAGACACGCATCTGGTGTCCGACGACGCCCTGGCGACGATCGAAGCGCTGATTGCGAAGATCGACGAGAAGCTCAGCTCGCAGGTCAACGTAATCCTGCATTCAGACGAGTTCCAACAAGTGGAAGCCGCATGGCGCGGGCTTCATTATCTGGTGACGAATACCGAAAGCGACGAAACGTTGAAGCTGCGCGTGCTGAACATTTCCAAGAGCGAACTGCATCGCTCGTTGCGCAAATACAAGGGTGTAGCGTGGGATCAGAGTCCTCTTTTCAAGAGGCTCTATGAGGAGGAATACGGACAGTTCGGCGGCGAGCCATACGGCACGCTGGTGGCTGACTATTACTTCGACAACAGTGCGCCGGACGTGGATCTTCTCACGCAGATGGGCAAGATTTCGGCCGCCGCGCATGCGCCGTTCATCGCTGGTGCCGATCCGTCTGTAATGCTGATGGACTCGTGGCAGGAACTGGCGAATCCGCGCGACCTGACCAAGATCTTCCACACGCCGGAACACGCGGCATGGCGCTCTCTGCGTGAGTCAGAAGATTCCCGCTATATTGGCCTGACGATGCCGCGCTTTCTCGCGCGCGCTCCTTATGGGGCGAAAACGAGCCCCGTCGAGGAGTTCGATTTCGAGGAAGACACGGCGGGTTCGGACTCGAAGAAATACGCGTGGGCAAACGCCGCGTATGCCATGGCGGTGAATATCAATCGCTCGTTCAAGCTGTACGGATGGTGTTCGAGGATACGCGGCATCGAGTCGGGCGGCTCGGTGGAAAACCTGCCCGTTCACGCCTTTCCCACCGATGATGGCGGCGTGGACATGAAGTGCCCGACGGAGATCGCGATCAGCGACCGGCGCGAAGCCGAACTGGCGAAGAACGGCTTCATGGCGCTCGTGCACAAGAAGAACTCCGACTTCGCTGCGTTCATCGGCGCGCAGTCGCTGAACAAGCCGGCTGAGTATGAAGATCCCGACGCCACGGCCAACGCCAATCTCGCCTCGCGCCTGCCCTACTTGTTCGCATGCAGCCGCTTCGCTCATTACCTGAAATGCATTGCACGCGACAAGATCGGCAGCTTCAGGGAGAAAGACGACATGCAACGCTGGCTGCAAGACTGGATTCTTCAGTATGTCGATGGGGACCCGATGCACTCGAGCGAAGAAACCAAGGCGCGCCGTCCGCTGGCAGCGGCGGAAGTGGTCGTTGAGGAAGTGGAAGGCAACCCCGGTTACTACACGTCCAAGTTTTTTCTTCGACCGCATTACCAGCTGGAGGGGCTGACGGTGTCTTTGCGGCTCGTGTCGAAGCTGCCGTCCGCGAAAGCGGCCTGAATTCTGTCCTGCTCCATCGCACTACGTTTATCCAAGAGGAATAGCACATGGCAGTAGATATATTTTTGAAGCTCGGCTCGGTACAGGGCGAATCCCTCGATGCCGCGCACACGAACGAAATCGACGTGCTCTCCTGGTCCTGGGGCATGAATCAGTCGGGCACCATGCATTTGGGCACCGGGGGTGGCGGCGGCAAGGTGTCGGTGGAAAACCTGTCGATCACGAAGTACACCGACAAGGCGACACCGGCCATTATGACCGCGTGCTGCACGGGCACCCACTATCCGACGGTGACGCTCACCGTTCGAAAGGCGGGCAAGACGCCGCTCGAGTACTACATCATCGTGCTGACCAATGCGTTGGTGGTGGAGTATTCGACAGGGGGCTCGGATAGCGAGGACCGTTTCACCGAATCCGTCACGCTCAATTTCGAGAGGTTCCAGGTCTCCTACCAGCCTCAGGATGCGACCGGCGCGAAGCTCGGCGGCGTGGTCGAGAGCAAGTGGAACATCCCGGCTAATGCGACGGCATGACGTACCTTCGAGCCGCGCGGCCCAACTACAGGCCTCGCTGCTCGAGCGCCTGACGGATCATGATCCCGGCGTGACGCGCGAGGCTCGCCAACATCGGATTACCTCCGCGCGGTCGTTACGCCAGAGCGTCATGCGCGATCTGACGTGGCTGTTGAATGCTCAGGGTATCGCGTCGGCGGAGGAGTTCGTGGGATATCCGCACGTGGCGTCGTCGGTGCTCAATTTCGGGTTTTCGGACATCGCGGGGAAAGCGGCGTCGGGGATCGACATTGCATCGATCGAAAGCCGCCTCCGTGACACGATCTGCGCGTTCGAGCCGCGCATCCTTCCCGGCACCCTTCGCGTGCAGGCGATTCGCGGCGGCGAGATTACGGGTCAGCACAACACGATTGCGTTCATCGTGGAAGGCGATCTGTATGCCCAACCGGTTCCGGAGCGCCTCTACTTGCGTACCGAACTCGACCTCGAAGCCGGGCAGGTGAGCGTGATTGAACCAACGCGCGGCGGTGCGGATCGAGGTGGCTGAAAGTGAAGAGCAGCAAACGTGGCGAGCAGCCCGGTGACCTGAATCCTCCCTGCCATGCAGCGCCAGCCGCGCGCACGGCTGGTTTCCAGGCCACTGCATTTCGTTGTCGACTGCAGATTCCGCATTTCTCACTATGAATCCTGAACTGATCAAGTACTACAGCAGGGAACTTCAGCACCTTCGCGAAATGGGCGGTGAATTTGCGAAGGCGTTTCCGAAAGTGGCGGGCAGGCTCGGGCTCGAAAGTTTCGAATGCGCGGACCCTTATGTGGAGCGCTTGCTTGAAGGCTTCAGCTTCCTGTCGGCGCGCGTGCAGATGAAGATCGACGCCGAGTTTCCGCGCTTCACGCAACATCTCGCGGAGCTCGTCTATCCGCACTATCTCGCGCCGACACCGTCGATGGCGATCGTCGAGCTTGAGCCCGACATGACGCATCCGGCGCTCGGCGAAGGCGTTTCGATTCCGCGCGGCACGGTATTGCACGGAGCGCTCGACAGCGACGGTTCGACCCGCTGCGAATTTCGCTCGGCCCACGCGCTGAAGCTGTGGCCGGTCGAGCTGGTAGAGGCTAGCGTCTTCGCCCACGCCGGGGCGTTGCCAGAAGTCGACGCGGCGTTACCCGCCGGGGTGAAGGGCGGCTTGCGCCTGAAATTGCGCACCGCCAACGGCGCGAAGTTCGACGAACTCGCGCTCGACACACTGGAGCTGCATCTGCGCGGCAGCGATGGCATGCCGTCGCGGCTCTATGAGTTGCTGCTCGGCGCCACGCTGGGCGTCGCCGTCACGCGCGGCGCGGGACGCTCGGTTCTGCCCGCCACCGCGGTGCGCGAGCTCGGCATGAGCGACGACGAAGCGCTCCTGCCCGTGAGCCAGCAGTCGTTTCCCGGCTATCGGCTGTTGCAGGAGTATTTCGCGTTCCCGCAGCGTTTCATGTTCGTGGCCATCGATGGCTTGCGGGCGCCGCTGAGCGCCTGCCGCGCCGAAGAAGTGGAATTGATAGTCCTGCTCTCTCGCGCCGATCCAACGCTCGAACGATCCGTCGATCGCTCGCATTTCGCGCTGCATTGCACGCCGGCGATCAACCTGTTCCCGCGCCGTGCCGACCGTATAGCGGTGACCGGAGAACAGTTCGAGCATCACGTCGTCGCGGACCGCACGCGGCCCATGGACTTCGAAATCTATCAGGTCGAAAGCGTCACCGGCTATCGCGCGGGAGGTGGGGCCGAGCTGCCGTTTCAACCGTTCTACCGCGCGCGCGATCTCGCCGTGCCGCAGACGAGCGGCGCGTTCTATCAGGTGCGGCGCGAAAAGCGCCTGCCGTCGGCGCGGCAGACGGAGCGGGGTACGCGTACGAGCTATCTCGGCAGCGAGACGTTCATCGCGCTCGTCGACGCAAACGATGCGCCGTATCCCGGCGATCTCCATCAACTGGCGGTGGCCGTGCTGTGCACGAACCGCGACCTGCCGCTGACCATGCCGGTCGGCCGGCCCGGCACCGATTTCCTCGTCGACCTGGAAGCGCCGGTGCTCAGCGCCCATTGTGTCGGCGGCCCGAGTCGGCCGTTGCCGTCGTATGCGGAAGGTCCCGTCGCGTGGCGCCTCCTGAGCCACCTGTCACTGAACTACGCATCGCTCGTGGACAACAGCAAGGAGGAGGGCGCTTGCGCGATGCGCGACCTGCTCGGCCTGTATGCGCCGGTTGGCGATGTCGCCATGGCGCGGCAGATCGACGGGCTTCGCTCGATCGACAGCGTCGCGGTGACGCGCCGGCTGCCCGCGCGCGGGCCCATCGTGTTCGGGCGCGGGCTCGAGGTGAACCTGTTGATCGACGAAACTGGCTTTGAGGGTGCAGGCGCGTTTTTGTTCGGCACCGTGCTGGCGAGATTCTTTGCGCAATACGTTTCGATCAATTCGTTCACGGAGACCGTGGTGTCGAGTACCACGCGTGGCGAAATCATGCGTTTTGCGCCGCGGAGCGGAATATGCCGAACGCTCTAGACCTGATGTCGCGTCTCGCGGCCGATGCATACCGCTTCGATTTCTTCCAGGCGGTGCGTCTGCTCGAAAACGCTTATCCGCACTTGCCCCGGGTCGGGTCGTCGCTGCGTCCGCGCGACGATGCAGTTCGATTCGGACAGGATCCCGATCTGATTTTCTTCCCGACAACGTTGCGCGCCATCGAGTCGTCCGGCGATCACCCGTCGCGCCTGTCGATCAACTTCTTCGGCCTGCTCGGTCCCAATGGGCCGATGCCGACCCACTTGACGGAGTACGCGCGCGATCGCAGCCGCAATGCTGGCGACCCGACCTTCGTGCGTTTCCTCGACGTATTCCATCACCGGATGGTGTCGCTGTTCTATCGCGGCTGGGCCGAGGCGCAACCCGTCGTCAGTCTCGACCGCGACAACGACGACCGCTTCTCGACGTATGTCGGCAGCACCTTCGGACTCGGCGAGGCGGCGCTGCGCAACCGCGACACGCTGCCCGATTTCGCCAAGCTGCATTTCGCCGGCTTGTTGAGCGGACCGACCCGCCACGCGGCAGGCTTACGGCTCGTGCTGAAGCGATTCTTCGGTATTCCCGCGGACGTTATCGAAAACGTCGGGCATTGGCTTGCGCTGCCGTCGGCATCGCTGTCCCGGCTCGGGCGACGCACAGGAGGTGCGACGCTCGGCGTGGACACGCTGCTGGGTGCGCGCACGTGGGACCGGCAGCACCGGTTTCGCGTTGTGCTGGGGCCATTGGCGATGGCCGACTACCTGCGTTTCCTGCCGGGCGGCGCGAGCCTGCCGCGCCTCGTCGACTGGATTCGCAATTACGTGCGCGATCCGCTCGAATGGGATCTGAACCTGCAGCTGTGCCGCGAAGAGGTGCCGCGTCTCGCGCTCGGGCGCCGCCAGCGGCTGGGCTACACCACCTGGCTGCTCTCCGGCGCCGCTCGCGACGATGCCAGGCAGCTGGTTATCGAGCCCACCCGCTTGCGTGCCATGAGCGAATCGAAGGATCACCGATGACAGACATAAGCCGCTCCGTGATGTTCGGCAAGCTCAATCCGCTTGCCTTCGGCGCAATGGAAAGCGCGACGACATTTTGCCGGCTACGCGGCAATCCGTACGTCGAGATCGCCCACTGGCTGCATCAGGTGCTGCAGTTGCCGGACTCGGACCTGCATCGGGTGATCCGCCATTTTGGCGTCGATCCCTCGCATCTCGCGCGCGATGTGACCGAGGCGCTTGACCGCCTGCCGCGCGGCTCGACTTCGATCACCGATATCTCGTCGCAACTCGATGAGGCCGTTGAGCGCGGCTTCGTGTACGGTTCGCTGCTCTTTGAGGCGCCGCAGCTTCGCAGCGCGCACCTGCTCGTGGGCGCGTTCAAAACGCCGGCGTTGCGCAATGCCTGGCGCGCGATTTCCCGCGAGTTCGACAAGATCGTGCTGGACGAACTAGTCGGCAACTTCGCGGCCCTGATGGACGGCTCGCCCGAAACCGCGCACGCAAGCGTCGCTTCGACCGAAACGGCGGCGCCCATGCCGCACGCGAAGCAGGATGCGCTGCAGCGCTTTACCGTCGATCTGACCGGGCAGGCGCGCTCGGGCGAGCTCGATCCGATCGTCGGCCGCGACGACGAGATCCGCCAGGTCATCGACATCCTGATGCGGCGGCGGCAGAACAATCCGCTACTCACCGGTGAGGCGGGCGTCGGCAAGACCGCGGTAGTCGAAGGTCTGGCCCAGCGCATCGTCGCGGGCGACGTTCCTCCGGCGCTTCGTGAGGTGTCGCTGCGCGCGCTCGATGTTGCGCTTCTGCAAGCGGGCGCGGGAATGAAGGGCGAGTTCGAAACGCGCCTGAAGGCCGTGCTCGACGAGGTGCAGACCGCAGGCTCGCCAGTGATCCTGTTCATCGACGAAGCGCATACGCTGGTCGGCGCGGGCGGCAATGCCGGCACCGGCGACGCCGCCAATCTGCTCAAACCGGCGCTCGCGCGCGGCACGGTCCGCACCATTGCGGCCACCACGTGGTCGGAATACCGGCGGCACATCGAGAAGGACCCGGCCCTCACGCGGCGCTTCCAGGTCGTGCAGATCAGCGAGCCTGACGAAGCCCGCGCGATCACGATGATGCGCGGCGTGGCCGCGGCGCTGGAGAAGCACCACGGGGTGCAGGTACTCGACGAGGCCATTGAGGCCGCGGTGCGCCTGTCGCATCGCTATATCCCGGCGCGGCAGTTGCCCGACAAGTCGATGAGCCTGCTCGACACCGCCTGCGCCCGGGTCGCCGTCAGCCAAAGCGCCACACCGCCCGCCATCGACGACGCGCAAAAACGCATCGCCGCGCTGCACACGGAACTTGGTGTGATCGGGCGGGAGAGCGCCATCGGCATCGATACGGCCGCGCGTTTGCACGCCGCCACGCAGGCGCTCGAACAGGAGGCCCACCGGCTCGCCGTACTTGAGGAACGCTGGAAGGCGGAAGCCGAACTCGTGGAGGCGATCCTCGCGCAGCGCGTCCTGCTGCACGAGGCCTCGTCCGCGGCGGATCTGCTCACGCTGCAGGCATTACAGGCGCAACTCGCCGCTTTGCAAGGCGACGCGCCGCTGGTCTTGCCCGGCGTCGACCGGCAAGCGGTGGCGGCCGTCGTGCAGGACTGGACTGGCGTGCCGGTGCTGCGGATGGTGAAGGACGACGCCGGCAACGTATTGCGCCTGGCCGAACTGCTCGACCGGCGCATTGTCGGCCAGGGTCATGCGACGGAGATAATCGCGCGGCGCATTCAGACCTCGCGCGCGGGTCTCGACAACCCGGACAAGCCGGTCGGCGTCTTCATGATCGCGGGCACCTCGGGCGTGGGCAAGACCGAGACAGCGCTCGCGCTGGCCGAACTGCTGTACGGCGGCGAGCAGAACCTCATCACCATCAACATGAGCGAATATCAGGAGGCGCATACGGTGTCGCTCCTGAAGGGGGCGCCGCCCGGCTACGTCGGCTTCGGCGAAGGGGGCGTGCTGACCGAGGCGGTGCGCCGGCGTCCGTACAGCGTCGTTCTGCTCGATGAAGTGGAGAAGGCGCATCCCGACGTGCATGAACTGTTCTTCCAGGTGTTCGACAAGGGCTGGATGGAAGACAGCGAAGGACGCTCGATCGACTTTCGCAATACGCTGATCCTGCTCACGACGAACGCCGGGACCGACCGCATCGCGCAGTTGTGCCGCGATCCGAACGATCTGCCGCCGATGGAAATCATTGAGCGCGAGATGCATGCGACGCTCCTCGATACCTTTCCGCCCGCCCTGCTGGGCCGGATGGTGACGATCCCCTACTACCCGCTGAGCGGCGCCATGCTGCGCGCCATCATTCGCCTGCAATTGCGGCGCGTCGAGGAACGCGTCCAGAGCTCGCACAAGGTGCCGTTTACGTTCGACGACGACGTGGTCGGCCTGATCGCGAAGCGCTGCACCAGGCTCGACAGCGGCGCTCGCATGATCGACGCCATTCTCACGAACAGCCTGCTGCCGCGCATCAGCACCGAGGTCCTGACGCGCCTGCTCGACGGCAGGACGATTGCCCGCGTGCATGTCGCCGCGCAAGACGAGGACTTCACTTATGTCTTCGACTAGCACGCGCCATGTGCGCCTCGACTGCGCCGCGCTTGGCAACGGCGCGGTGTTCCTCAGCATGATCGGCCATGAGGCGCTCGGCCGCATGAGCGAGTTCGACCTCGCGTTCCTGAGCCCGAGCAACGATCTCGATCCGGCCAGCGTGCTCGGCCAGGAGGCGTCCGTCACGCTCGACTTTCCGGTCAGCGGCGAGCGCCAGTTCAACGGCATCGTGACGACGCTGCGCCTGCTCGCGCCCGGCGACACTACGCATAACCGGATGGCGCGCTACCAGATGATCGTACATCCGCGTCTCTGGCTTCTGACGCAGGCTTCGCACCGTCGCTTCTATTTCCAGAAGACCGTGCCGCAGATTGTCGCGAGTGTGTTTGAGGACTACGGCGTGGACTTTCGCAATGCGTGCACCGCGTCGTATCCGGCGGTCGAGCACTGCATGCAGTACCGCGAAACCGATTTCGACTTCGTGAGCCGGCTGCTCGAACGGCAAGGCATCCACTATCTCTTCGAATACGCCGGCGGCAAGCACACGCTGGTGCTGATCGATTCGAACGCCGCGCATCGCCCGATCGCCCATTACGGGAGCATTCCGTTCCAGGCCTGGGACACGCCGGTGCATGACGAGGAGTGTGTGTACCGCTGGCACACCGGGGCGACGCTGCACACGGGCCGCTATGAAGTCAACGACTACGACTACGAGAAGGCGTCGGTGAGCAATCACCAGGGGCTCGTTGCGCGGGCGACTCGCGCCGCGCCCTACGATCCGGCGCGCTACGTCATGCAGGAACACCTGAGCGGCCACATCAAAGCCGCCGACGGCGATCGTCTCGCGCGCGTGGCAGTGGAGGTTCGCCAGACGCTGAACGAATCGATCGAAGGGCGTGCGACCTCGCGCGGCATTGCCGCAGGCGGCCTGTTCCAGCTCACGGGCCATCCGGCCACCGTGCAGGATCGGCAGTACCTCGTCACGGGGGCGCGCTTCGAGATCTTCTCGGACGCGTATGTCTCGTCAGGCGATCCCACCCGGGCGTTGTTCGACTGTGCCTTCACGGCTATCCGTGCCGAAAACACCTTCCGGCCTGCTTGGACGACGCCGGCGGCGCGCGTCGCGGGTCCGCAGACGGCGGTGGTGGTCGGCCCCGACGGCGACGAAATCCTCACCGACAAGTACGGCCGCGTCAAGGTGCAGTTTCACTGGGAGCAACTGGCTGCCGATCTGGGCGCCGACCGTCTGAACCGCTGCTGGGTACGCGTCTCGCAGGGCTGGGCGAATAAGCGGTGGGGCGCGATGCTGTTGCCGCGCATCGGCCAGGAGGTGCTGGTGGAGTTTATCGAGGGCGATCCAGACCGGCCCGTGATCACGGGCGCCGTCTACAACTCGACCAACATGCCGCCCTACGAGTTGCCGGCGAATGCCGCGGTGTCGACGATGAAAAGCCATTCCACGAAAGGCGGCAACGGCTACAACGAAATGCGCTTCGACGATCGCAAGGGCGACGAGCAGATGTTCTTCCACGCGGAGCGCGACCACGAAACCTGGGTCGGGAACGATGCGCTGATGAACATCGGCGCGCAACGGCACCTGCGCGTCGACGGCAGCGAGTTCGTGCTGACGGGCGGCTCGCGCAACGACACCGTGGAGGGCGCAATCACGCAACGCGCGGGCGGCGACGTATCGAACGTGACGCTCGGCAGCCACGGCCAGTTCGTCGGCGCGGCGTATACGCTCGATACAGGCGCTGCCGCGACCGTTCACGCCGGCACGACGGTCGTGATCGAGGCGGGCACGAGCATCGCGTTGCGAGCGGGCGTGGCGTGGATCGTGATCGGGCCGGAAACCATTGAGATGTCGAGCATGCCAATTCCGCTCGTACCCGGTCCGCCGGTCGCTCCCTTGAGCGTGCCGCCGCCCGCGCCGATTGCGCCGCGCGATGCCGACGACGGCAACAACCACATAGTCAGCTAAATGCCTGAACCAGCCAGGAGCCCGAGTCATGTCAACCAGTAGATTATCGATGGAGGTCAGCGGCGGGTCGGCCGGGACGCATCGGGTCGAATTCGATGGCCACGACGCGACGCTCGGCCGCGCGCCCGACTGCACCCTTGTGCTGTCCGACGACCAGCGCTTGATCTCGCGTGTGCAGGCGAGAATCGAATGGCGCGGCGGCGATTACGTGCTGGTCGATCTCGGCAGCAATCCGACGCTCGTGAACGGATGCGTACTCGATGTTTCCCGCGAAGCGACGCTGCGATCCGGCGATACCTTGCGTATCGGGGGCTACTCGATTGTGGTGGCGATTGAACCGCCTGCCGACGCATTCCCCGCTCACGACACCCCCGGTGAGACGCCGGCCGAGGCGTGGAGCGTGTCGCCGCAAGCCGGTGTGCGGCATGAGACTGCACAGGACGCGCCATTGATTCCTGCGCTGATTCCGACCCATTGGGATGTCGATCCGAAGGTGGCGCCTGAAGCAAAGACCCCGCAGGCGCCGGACTCGCCTTTCCTCGACGATCCGCTTTCGGCCACCCCGCTGCTGCTGGCGCAGCCTGTCAGGGATGGCGAGGCCGACCAGGACTTGCTGGCCGCGTTGAGCGTGGGGCTGCAGCCTCTGGGTATGTCCCTCGACACAGCGGCACGGCCTGTCATGGGTTCGGGACCCGATCACGTATCGCCGGAACGCGTGGTGTCGGTTCTGCCATTGCCCATGCCGCCGCGCCCGTTGATTCCGCGCGACTACGACGCGCTTGCCGCAGCCACGATGCCCGACGACGCACAGGTTCGAGCACGCCCCACGGCGACCGACGCCGGACCGGCCGCGCTCGAGCCGGCAGCGGTCCCCGAGGCCCGAACGGAGATGCCGACACCGACGCCGGCGCGGCCGGAGCCGCCGCTGGTGAAGATCGAACAGGCGCAAGACACGTCGCCCGAAGCCTCGACGCAAACCTTCCCAACCGCCACCACTACCGATGCGGTCTTCACCGCGTTGCTCGACGGACTCGGCCTCGACGCGTTGCAATTCACGCAGCACTCGAAGCCGGCACTCGCGCGCGTTATCGGTTCGATGCTGCGCGAGGCGACGCACGGCACGATGACTGCGCTGCGCTCCCGCTCGGTTGCCAAGCACGAAAGCCGCATCGCGATGACCCTGATCGAGCAGCGCGACAACAACCCGCTCAAGTTTTTTCCCGACGCGGATACCGCGCTGACGCAAATGCTCGTCCGCCCCAACGCCGCGTATCTGGGTCCACAAGCTGCCATGCGCGAGGCATTTCGCGACCTCCAGGGACATGAACTCGCTGTCGTGGCCGGCATGCGCGCGGCCCTTGCCGATGCGCTCGCGAACATCGCGCCCGAGCGGATCGAGGGGAGCCTGCGCCCGGCCAGCCGCGTGGAGTCCCTGATCGCAAACCACGAGGCGCGCCTGTGGCGGCAGTTCGTCGAAACCTATGAGCACGCGGTGAAGCATGCCGGCGACGACTTCCAGCAGACCTGTGGCGGGCCGTTCAGCCGCGCGTACCAGGCGCAGATGGCGGCGATGAGCCAGCCTGACGACGAACAATAAACTTCGGGAACATCGGAAAACAATGGTCTGGAACAGCAAGGTCATCTGGTCGGAGGGCATGTTCCTCCAGCCGCAACATTTGCAGCAGCATGACCGCCATCTGCAAACCCATCTCGAGGCACGGACCGCCAGCCTGCGCCCATACAGCTGGGGTTTCACGTCGCTCGAACTCGACGACGAACTGCTGAAGCTCGGCAAGATCGCGCTGCGTTCGGCCGTGGGCGTGTTGCCCGACGGCACGCCATTCAGCCTGCCTGGCGACGACGACCTGCCCGAGCCGCTCGACGTGCCCGAGGGAAGCGGCAACCTGCTCGTCGTGCTCGCGTTGCCGGTGCGCCGTGAGTACGCGGCGGAGTCGGGCGGTACCGGGCGCGGCGACGAGCTGACGCGTTACCGTACGACCGAGAGCGAAGTGCCCGACAGCAACGACCTCGGCGCCGGCAAGGCGTTGATGCAGTTGGGCAAGCTGCGCCTGCGTCTCGCGCTCGAACAGGACGTGGCAAACGCCTACGTCACGCTCGGTATCGTGCGCGTGGCCGAGCGCCTCGCAGACTCGCGGGTGGTGCTGGAAGACGACTACTGCCCGCCGTGCCTCGACTTCAAAGTCGGCGGCTGTCTCAAACGTTTCTCGGCGGAACTGCATGGACTGTTGCAGCAACGCGGCGAGGCGCTCGCCGCGCGCCTCGGCCAGGAAGCCACGGGCACCGCCGAGATCGCGGACTTCCTGTTGCTGCAGATGGTCAACCGCGCGCAACCGCTCGTCGCCCATCTCGATTCAATAGCCGGCTGCCATCCGGAGGACCTGTTCCGGGTAACCGTGCAGATGGCTGGCGAACTTTCCACCTTCAGCCTGCGCGAACGCAGGACCCCCGTGTTCCCTGTATATCGCCATGACCGGCTGCGCGAAACCTTCAAGCCGGTCATCAATGCATTGCGGGCCGCGCTCAGCCGCGTGGCCGATCCGGGCGTTGTATCGATTCCTCTGGAAGAGCGCAAGTACGGCTTGCGCGTCGCACAAGTCGCCGACAAGTCGCTCTTCACCCATGCGACCTTCGTGCTGGCGGTGCGTGCACAGGTTTCGGCCGAGGTGATGCTCGCCGGCTTCGCGGCGCAAGTGAAGGTCGGCGCGATGGAGAAGATCCGTGATCTCGTGAACCTGCAGCTGCCGGGCATCCGCCTGCGGGCGCTGCCCGTGGCGCCGCGCCAGTTGCCGTTTCACGCGGGCTTTACCTATTTCGAACTCGACGACAGCCATGAAGGCTGGCAGGCATTGCAGACATCGGCCGGGATGGCGCTTCACGTGGCGGGGGATTTCCCCGGCCTGACGATGGAATGCTGGGCGATACGCCGCTGATGTGTGGCACGCGGCCGCAGGAAACCCTATGAACGACCAGACACAGACTTCACCTGATCCGCACGAGACCATGCGCTTTCTCGACGTGGCCCGAACCATCGTGATTCCGATGCCGGGCGCGCGTCGAGAGAAACCGGCGCAGGAGGCGCCCCCGCCCGGCCCCGATCTGGCGCCGCTAGGCGCTATGCTTCCGGGCCGCAATCCGCTGCTGCGCGCGGCCAATCCGTTGCTCGAGCTCGCCATGCCGCTGCGGCGCCTCGCGAACCATCCCGACGTCGACGCGCTGCGAGCGCAACTGATGGAGATGGTCCGTACCTTCGAGAAGAACGGCCGCGCGTTCGGTGTGCCGGACGAGCAGCTCGGCGTGGCGCGCTATTGCCTGTGCACGTTCATCGACGAAGCGATCGCGGCGACGCCATGGGGCGCGGGCGTGTGGGGCCGGCGCAGCCTGCTCGTCACGTTCCACAACGAGGCTTCGGGCGGCGAGCGCGTATTCGTGCTGCTGCAACGCCTCGCGCAGACGCCCGCGGCCCAGCTCGATCTGCTCGAACTCATCTACGTCATTCTTTCGATGGGTTTCGCCGGACGCTACCGCCTGGTCGACAACGGCCGCACCCAGCTCGAAACCATCCGCGAACGGCTCGAGCAAATGATCCGCGCGCAACGGCCACCCGTCGAACGGGCATTGTCGCCGCATTGGCAGCCCGCGCAGCGGGAGCACAAGCGGCTGCTGCAATTCGTGCCGCTATGGGTCGCGCTCGCGCTCGCCGCGCTGGTGCTCGCGACGACAAGCCTGATCCTGAGCCTGCGCATCAACGACTTTTCCGATCCCGTGTTCGCCTCGCTGCACGCGATACGGGTCGCGCCGGCTCCTGTGCTGGCATCGAAGGTCGATGCGGTACCCAGGCTCGCTGCGACACTCTCCGGTTTCCTCGCACCCGAGATCGCACAGGGGCTCGTGGCGGTCACGGAAAGCGAAGGGCGCACAACGGTCACGGTCAACACCACCGGCGGAGGCGCGCAACTGTTCGCCTCGGGCAGCGAGATGCTCGACGCGCACTTCGTGCCGCTGATGCAGCGCATTGCCAATGCATTGCGGGACAAGCCCGGCAACATCGTGGTGGTTGGACATACCGACAACCAGCGGATCCTGTCCGCGCGTTTCCCCTCGAACGTCGAACTGTCGCAGGCGCGCGCGGAAACCGTGCGCGCGTTCCTCGCCAGCCGGCTGGCGTCGGCGCGCATTTCCGCCGAGGGCCGCGGCGACACCGAGCCGATCGCGCCTAACGACACCCCTGCCGACCGCGCGAGAAATCGCCGTGTCGAGATCGAAATTCTGTCGCCGGGAGCGGTGTCATGATCGGGTCTCAGCGTTTCAATGGATTGAGAAAGTCGCTCGCGATGTCGCTTGCCGGCGTGTTGGCGCTATCGTTCGTGTTCTGGTACGAGGGCCCGCTGCTTGCCTTTGATGGGCATGTGCCGCTCGAAAGCCCGGCGAGCCGGTGGACCTTGATCGCGATGATGTTCGCCGCCTGGGCGACCTACTGGGGCGCGCACTGGGTGAAGCCCCGGCTTGCGAGTTCGAACTTCGTGAGGCGCCTCGTTGGCGATGCAAGCGCGGGCGGTAGCGAGGCGAGCGAAGCCAGCGAGGCCAGGAAAGCCACGGACGACGATCTCGCCATCTTGCGAACGCGCTTCGAGGAGGCGCTGAAGACGCTGCGCACGGCGGGCACGGCAAACGGCCGCAAGCGCTGGTGGCAGGAACTCGGCCGGCCGTCGATCTACGACCTGCCGTGGTACATGTTCGTGGGCGCGCCGGGCTCCGGCAAGACGACCGCGCTGGTGCACTCGGGTCTGCGCTTTCCGCTCGCCGACCGGCTCGGTGCTCGCGCGCAGTCCGTGGGCGGCGTCGGCGGCACGCGTAATTGCGAATGGTGGTTCGCCGACGATGCGGTCCTGCTCGACACGGCCGGCCGCTTCACGACCCAGGACAGCCACGCGCAAGCCGATCGCGGCGCATGGCTCGGCTTCCTGCGGCTGCTGCGCAAGTTTCGCGCGCGCCGGCCGCTGAACGGCGTGCTGGTCGTGGTCTCGGCGGCGGACCTGCTGCAACAGGACGGCGCCGCGCGCGAGGCGCATGCCGCATCCGTGCGCGGGCGCCTGAAGGAACTCGACACTGAACTCGGCATGCAGTTTCCGGTGTACGTGGTGATCACCAAGAGCGATCTGTTGTCGGGTTTCACGGAGTTCTTCGACGACCTCGGCCGTGACGAGCGCGAGCAGGTCTGGGGCATCACGTTCCCCTACACCGGCGACACCGCGCTTGGAGATACCGGTGCGGGCGCGCTCGAACGGTTCCCCGAGGAGTTTGGCCTGCTCCATCGGCAGTTGCAGGATCGCGTGCTGCATCGGATGCAGCAGGAAACCGATCCGCGCCGCCGTTCGTTCATCTATGCATTTCCGCAGCAGTTCGCGGGAATCGAAGGCCCGCTTGGAGGTTTCCTCCGTGATGTTTTCGGCCAGTCGCGCTTCGACCAGCCGGCACTATTGCGCGGCGTGTATTTCACGAGTGGCACCCAAAGCGGCCGACCGTTCGACCGCATGATGAGTTCGATGGCTGCCGCCCTCGGCCTGCGACGCGAAGTGCTGTTGCAGGACAGCGCAAGCGGGCGTGCCTACTTCGTGAAGCGCCTGTTGAGCGAGGTCATCTTCGCGGAGGCCGGGCTTGCGGGCAGCAACGTGCGGGTCGAACGCCGCCGAGCGCGCTTTCAGCGAGTCGCAGTCGGCATGGTGGCGGTGCTGCTGGTCGTGGGCCTCGTCGGCCTCTTTGTGAGCAATCGCGCGAACCGCGAATTCGTGCAAGCGAGCAGCCAGCAGATCGCGGCGCTGCAAAAAATGGCACAGCAGGGGGCGGACACGGGCGATCCGGTCGCGCTGCTGCCGTTGCTCGACGCCGCGCGCGACCTGCCGGGCGGCGAAGCCGGGCAGCGGGCGCATCGCACGCCATGGTGGGCTAAACTTGGCCTGAACCAGCGCGAGAAGCTCGGTGGCGAAGCGCGGCGGGTGTACCGGCGGCTGCTTCAGCAGACGCTGCTGCCGATCGTCCTGCAGCGGATGGAGGACGACTTGCGGCGCGGCGATTCGAACGATCCTGGCGCCGAATACGACGTGCTGCGCGCTTACCTGATGCTCGGCGACCCGGTTCATTTCGATCCCGCCGTCGTCCAAAGCTGGGCGATGCGCGACTGGCAGACAGGGGCGCTCAGCCGGGCGAGCGATCTACAGCGAAACGAACTCGACCAGCATCTGGCGGTGCTGTTCCTGCATGGTGAGTTCGACGCGAATCTCCCGCTGGATCAAAAGCTGATCGCCCAGGCGCGGGCGACCCTTGATAGCGTCCCGCTCGCGCAGCGGATGTCCGCGCATATCCGCCAAGGCCTGCTGGACATGCACTTGCCCGATTTCACCATCGCCCAGGCCGCCGGCCCGGACGGCGTGCTTGTATTCGTGAGGAAAAGCGGCGAGCCGCTGACGCGTGGCGTCCCGGGCATCTACTCCGTGGCCGGATATCGAAACTTCGTGCAGTTGCGCGAGGTCGCGCTCGCCAACGCTGGCAAGGGCGACTGGGTGCTCGGGCACGGCGACTCGACGCCGGGCGCGGCGTCGAGCGGCGACTTGCGTAATGCGCTGACCCAGTTGTACTGCGAGCAATACATTCGCGAATGGGACGCGCTGCTGGCGGACATCGGCGTGGTGCCTTTCTCCACGCCCGACCAGGGCGCCCGGATCGCGAATCTGATGGCATCGGGACATTCGCCGCTGCGCACGCTGGTCGTGGCCGCTGCAAGGGAAACGACGCTGACGCCAGCGACACCGGCCGTGTCTTCCACCGATCCAGGCAAGCTCGACGCGCTGCGCAAACGCATCGACGGGGTCTTCGGGGTGGCGCCGGGCACGCCGCCGGTCGCGGAACCCACGATGGTGGATGCGCATTTCCAGGCCTTGCATGACTTCGTCGGCAAGCCGGGGGCGACCTCCGGCACGCCGCTCGATGAGACCGTCGCCGCGCTGGGCGACGCTGCGGCGACGCTTCAGGCCGTCGATTCGGCCAGCAAGCAGTCTTTGCCGCCACCACAAACAAGCTCTCTCGACAAGCTCAAACTGCTCGCGCAAGACGGGCCACCGCCGGTCACTTCGGTGCTCGACGGTGTGGCCGGCAACGCCGATTCGCTGCGGGTCAGTGGCGAGCGTGCCCGGCTCGATGCGCTCTGGACGGCGAACGTCGCGCCGCTGTGCCGGGAAGCGATCGACGGCCGTTATCCGCTCGTGGCGGCTTCGTCACGTGATGCCGCGCCCGATGATTTCGCCCGTGTGCTCGAACCGGGCGGCACCATCGATGACTTCTTTGCGAAGAATCTGCAGAACAGCATCGATACCAGCGGCCCAACTTGGCGCTGGCGTCCGCAGGCCAGATCGCTGGGCGTGCCCGACGATGTGCCGGTCGAATTTCAGCGTGCGGCGCAGATTCGCGATGCGCTTTTCCGCGACGGCGGCCACGATGTGGCGGTGCGCTTCTCAGTGAAGCTGCTGAAGCTCGATCCTGCCGTGAAGCGCTTTGTCCTCGACGTCGACGGCCAGCAATTCGTCGCGAGCTCCGGCGCGACGGCTCAGCCGGCGCCTTTTCAGTGGCTAGGCGGCAAGGCCGCAGGACAGGCGCATGTCGACCTTGATCCCGCACCGCCGGCTGGAAACCCGGCGCTACACGCGGACGGGCCGTGGGCACTGCTGCACCTGCTCGACGCCGCGCAGGTTCGGGAGGCCGGTCAGCCCGACCGCTTCACTGTGGCTTTCGATGCGGGAAAGGTGGAACTCGAGTTCGACGCCAATAGCGTGGCCAATCCGTTTCAGCCAGGTCTGCTGAGCCGTTTCCGCTGTCCGGATAACCTATGACGCGGCCCGTCGAGATCGGTTTTTACGGCAAGGTTCGCACGCGCGGAGATTTCGTCGGCCGAGGCTTGTCCCGGTCGTTCGTCGGCGTGTGGGACGAATGGGTGCAGCGCGGGATGCTGGCAGCGCGCGAACGGCTCGGCGACGCGTGGCTCGCGTCCTATCTCGTCATGCCGCTGTGGTGTTTCGCGCTGGAAGGAGGCGTCGTCGACGATTACGGCTACGCGGGCGTCATGGTGCCAAGCCTGGATGCGGTCGGGCGTTACTTTCCATTCGTGATCGCGATCCGCACCGCGCCCGATGCCGCCGCGCGCTGGCGGGTCGGCGGCAGCGCATGGTATCGGCAGGCGGCGAGCCTCGCGCTCTCGACACTCGGCGACAGCTTCACGCTGAGCCGCCTCGAGGCGGACATCAAGGCGTTCAGCGAAAAACACGAGGACGTATGGCCGCTAGGCGTTCGTTCGGATATCGGGAGTAACTGGTGGACTCTGCAGGATGATCCGGCCAGCCCGCCGGTTCGCAGCGGGACGCTCGACAGCGCACTCTTCACGAGGCTGCTTGGCCGATGAGCCCTAGTCGCCTTGCGACGGCTGATCGCGCAGGGCGTTCAGTTCCTGACGCAGTTTGTGCTGGTCTTTCGGATCCTGCACGGCGACGCTTACCCGTTCCATCAAGTCGTCGAGGTCGCGGGCGTTGGCCGCGGCGCGCGATGTCACAACCTTCGCTATCGGTCCAAGATACGCTGCGAGTTTGCGCGCCACGTCCTCGAGCAGGGCCGCATCGATGGCGACGCGGGGTGGCAATTGCGTTGCCTGCGCGGCGGCAGCGACGCTCTTTACGGACGAGCCTGCATCGACAGGACGCTCGTCGAGAAGAGCGAGCAAGACGTTGAGGTCGCTGCGGGCAGCCTCCGTCCGAAAGTGCGGCGCGAGACGATCGCGCAGCTCGGCCACGTCGTGCGCTTGCGCGGTGGCTCGCCGCACCAGAAAGCTCGCCATCGGACCGATGTGCGAGGCAAGTTGCTGTTCGAGTTGCGCGACGAGATCCGTGGGCCATCTCGACGACGTTTCGTTGAGCGACGGCGTTTCGAGTACCGTCTCCGGCCTCGCGAACGAAATGACGGTCATGTCGGCGTCGTCGAATCGCGAGACGGCTGATTGGTTCAGCAGATGTTCGCGCCATTCGCGCGCGGACGAGAAGCGATCTTCGGGCCGCTTGGCGAGCGCTTTCATCAGCATCGCGTCAAGATAGCCCGGCAGGTTCGGCACGCGTTCGGAGGGCAGGCGCGGTTCGTCATCGAGGATTTGCCGCATGACCGCACCGGCCGTTCCCTCGAACGGACAGACGCCGGTCACCATTTCGTACAGCACGACAGCTGCCGAGAAAAGATCGGCGCGCGCATCGACAGCGTCGCCGGTGAACTGCTCCGGTGACATGTAGCTCGGCGTGCCGATCAGCACGCCCGCCTGTGTGAGTTGCGATGTGTCGATACGCGCTATCCCGAAGTCGGTAATCTTGCATTCGCCACGTTGCGTGATCAGCAGGTTGGCAGGCTTGACATCGCGATGAATCACGCCGGCTTCGTGTGCGTACTCGAGGCCGCCGAGCAGTTGCGCAAACCAGCCCAGCGCTCGCGCGGGGTCGGTGAGCGTGCCGGCGGCGGCATGCTGTGCCAGCCGTGCAGCGAGGCTTTCGCCCTGTACGTATTCCATCGCGATGAAGGCCGTTTCGCCCGACTCGCCATAGTCGTAGACCGACACGATGTTCGGATGCACGAGGCGGCCCGCGGCGCGCGCTTCGTTCAGGAAACGCGCGCTCAGGCTATGGGTCGACGAAGCGCCATTCGCCGTGCCCGGCAGATCGCCGCGAATCGTTTTCAGCGCGACCTGGCGTTCGATGTGCGGATCGAACGCCAGGTAAACGATGCCCATCGCGCCGCGCCCGAGTACACGCTCGATTCGATAGCGGCCAAGATAGTCGGGAGCCTCGCCCGCGGATGACATCTTATTTTCCCTGCTCTGCGTCGAGGATCTTGAACGCTTCGATCAGGCTGGCCCGCATGCGCCCAAACGATACCGCGAGCGACGCGATCTCGTCCGAACCGTGTGTCGGCAACGCCGCGCCGTCAAGCTTACCGAGGCTCATTTCATCGGCCGCGCGTGACAGCGACTGGATGCGCCGCGTGACCAGCATATGCACCATGATGTTCATCACGATCATGACCATGGCGAACACGCCGGTCAGCGAGATCATGAAGGTCCGCCATACGGCGCGGCCGCGCTCGATCGGCTGCGCCATCGGCACCGAAACGACTTCGGCGCCGATCACTTCGTTCATGGGCCAGCCGAAGCCGTTTGCCGAACCGTATTTATCGATCATCGTACTCGGGGCCGCGCTCGGCGTGCTGTGACACTGCATGCACGCCTCATCCGTGATGCGGGTCGGAAGCGCCAGATACAATGTCCGGCCCGCCGGCGTGTCGCGCTGCCCGGTCATTTCCCTGAGTGCGGGATGATCGTGCAGTTGCCTGATCACGTCGTTCTCCCAGTCGGTCGGCCGGTCGCGCGGATTGGTGGGATTGAGCATCGTCGATTCGTAAGAGAAGCTTGGAAACTCCTTTTGCAGCAGGTTGACCATTTCGATAGCGGAGAAGGCGGGAATCGATTCGGGGACGAACCGGTACTTGATCTGTGTGGCGAGCAGCGGCGTGATGTGGCTGGACGTATAGTTCTGCATCGACGCGGCGGCGCTCAGCAGGACGTTGGCATCATGCTCGGTCTCTTCGAGCGCCTGCTGTTGCAGCAGCCGGTTGGCAAGCGCGCCTGCACCGCCCAGGCCGATTGCAAAGACGATCAGGAAAACCAGGTTGAACTTGACACTCAAAGACAGTTTCATGCACGTGTTGGCGTTGGGCTGCGATGGCGGCCAGGTTGTACTGATCGGCGGCGCCTAAGCAGCGCGCCGCCGATTTTCGGAGAGGTTCGCACCTGATACATCGAAGCGAGAATACTGCATTTGCCCGAGATACCGCAGGTGACCGAGCGCCGAATTCCTCATTGGCGACAGCGTCTGGCCAGTCCCGATATGCGCGCGCGTTCGGGGACCAACGCGTGCAAAGCGACGCAGTGGCACAGCCGGCGCGGCTAAGATCTTCGATGTATTGTAGCATTCAGTGCGCGGATAAATTGCAGGCCGAAAGTACTCCGACATACCTAACAGAGCACCTGAGCGTCTCGGTTTACCGCGGGTCAAATCATTCATCCAGGTAACGAAGACATTGCGTCTGGCGAGAAATGACTCGCGGCGATGGGCTGTTGTTCGGATCGAACGCGGCGAATTCGACATACTTGATCTTTTGCAACCTCAATGACAACTCGATCTGATCGCCCCCTTCATCCTCCCCGCCGGCTCATTGGGTCGATCCCGCTCCTTATCGCTTTCATCGTGCCTGCCGCGCATGCCGATTGGAGCATTGCGATCGCCGATGCGCCCGCAACAGTCATTCGCGGTATGGATGTCTATAGTGCCGGCGTGAACCAACGCCTGAGTGCCGACGACATGATCGAGTCGGGCGCGAACGGAATGCTGCTGCTTCAAGACGATGCGGGCAATGTCATGGCGCTTGGCCCAGGCACGCAGATTTTGCTCGAATCGAAAGCGCACGTGTCATTGCTGAAAGGTTGGATAAAGATTTCGCACACATGCGCGGCATCGTCCTGTTTGTTACCGGCGGTCGAAACGGAGCGCGGCACCCTTGAAGTTGGCGATCACGCTGCGGCCATCGTTGCGGCCGTTTCGAACCCGGCCCCTGTAAGCGAAGTGTTCAGTGAGAGCGGCACTCAGACACTGGAGTTGCCGGCCAGCAGCGCTCCTGCGCCGGGTAGCGTGGCGCTGGCCGAGGGGCATTTCGCATCGGTCACGTCGGGTGAGTCTGCCGACGTGAGACCGAGGCCGTCGCCTGCGTTTCTCGCCGGCATGCCGGTCGCATTCCAGGATGCGCTGATGCGTATTCCCACGACCGGCAAGTTACGCGACGATCTTCCGGCGCCCCTCCGGCCGGTTGCGTTCGAGGACGTCGCCGCATGGCTGACGAGTGCCTTGCCCGCGCGCAAACAGCCCGAAACCAGTTTCGTCGAGCGATTCAGCCCACGGCTTGCCGACGCCACGTTCCAGCAGCGCGTCCAGCAGAATTTATCCGCGCTGCCCGAATGGCGAACTGTCCAACCTGCGCCCAACCCCAACCCGAAAGCGGATTTTAAGGTTGCGCAGAAGAGCACAAGCGTAAAATTCGGTTCGAGCGGCGCGACTGCGCGTGTGCCTGCGGCTAAGGGCAACAGCAACAACAACGCATCGGCGGCGAATCCAGCCGATGAGTCGAAAGACACGGGCAGCTGGTTTTCGCGGCTGTTCAGCGGGACCCACAAATAGGGTTCTGTCGCGGTAAGGAAATTAGAAAAAGGCAGGGCAAAACGAATAGGAATGCTTATTTTGCAATATCGTAGAACTGCTCGGCGACTGAACGATGCCGTCCATCGTCACTCTTCATCTGCCCTTTCGCTATCATGCGCATGAGTTCGATGCCGCCTAAAATGATGCGGGCACAACGAAAGCTCTTGAATCCTAGCATTGGTCGTACGATGCGTTTGATCGCCCGATGGTCCCGCTCCACCACGTTGTTCAGATACTTCGATTGTCGGATTTTGATCGGCACTTCGCGATCAGCATTGATCGCATTTAGCCCTGCGAGATTCGCCCCACTCTTGTCGATCGTCACCGTCTCCGGTATGCCGTTTCCAGCGATCGCCTTTTCGAAATAGCGCCGGGCCGCTGCCTTGTTCCGCTTGGCGCAGAACAGGAAATCAACTGTGTCGCCGGCCTTATCGACGGCCCGATAGAGAGCGCGCAAACGTTGGGGAGGCTCGCAACAAGGGCCGCGTGTGCTTCCAGTCGCAGTGCCGGTTTCTTATAGAGTAGGCTGACAAGTCCCGCAATGC